>PMMY01000222.1 GCA_003162655.1 Methanobacterium sp.
GGATTATACCTTCATAAAATCTATCTGTCTGTTCATCGTCCATCTCTTTAATATTAAAGCCATAACCATCTTGTATTTTATTTGCAAAATCTTCTAATTTTAGATATTCTATTACAATTAACTCTCCGTCATGAATTTTACTTGAAATATGCTGTCGACTGTGGCGNNAGCTCGGGATCATCGGAGTCCGTGATGTCGAAGGCCTCGAACCGGTCGATGAGCTCCATTCCATTCATTTCGGAGCGGACGTGCGCCGGATGTGTCAGGTACTCCCAGTACCCGTCGAGATCCTCGAGCACGTACACGGCACCCCATTCGAACTCTCCTCCGAGGTCTGGGCCCACGACGTACGACTGCACGGCAGGGTTGGCTTCCCCCGCCTGGCGAAGCAGGTCGAGACCTGCTCGGCGCTGCTCCTCGCTGAGATCGGACTTGAATGTCATGCGGTTGATGTGAAAGATCATTCTCTTCTCCTCTTGCGGGTTGTGCTGGTTAGTTGTAGTTCTTTATCACTAAGTTATAGACTATCAGTACTTCGTAAAGTAAATATTTAATATTGTGCGGGATGTATTATTAAGTTATGAAACAAAAAAAACCCCGCGTGCTCAGGTAAGATTTTTTCTCTGGCCCTGATTATAATATGAGTAAAAAAAAGTACTTAAAGGTTATGAAAATGTGTCCACTAGTTAAGATAGAAATAAGAAAAGGAAAAACAAAAGAGTATAAGAAAGCCATATTAACCGGTTTGCATGATGCTTTAGTTGAATCGGTTAAAATACCTGATCAAGACAGATTGCAAAGGATCTACGAACTTGATGAAGATAATTTTGAATCATATACAAAAACAGATAATATCACTTTAATCGAGATAATTTTGTACAAAGGAAGATCAAAAGAAGCTAAAAAAGCACTTTACAAAGCAATAAATAATAATTTAGCTTTAGATCCTGGAATCGATGGTAATGATATTATTATTGTCTTAATTGAACCACCTCTAGAAAATTGGGGAATTAGGGGTGGAAAACCAGCAAGTGAAATTGATCTTGGATTTAATATTAGAGTTTAACAGATAAATTATGAATAATTATCTTAAAGTATACTGTATAAGATGAGGAGGTTTCAATTTGGAAGATAGGTACAATAAAGGTTTAAAAAATCTTGAAAAAATCCATCCAGAGGCGAGTAAAGCATTGATAGAAAGTTTAAAGGATATAGCCCCTGATCTTGGTCGTTTTGTAGTTGAATTTGCTTATGGTGATGTATACGAACGAGGAGGGCTTGACCTTAAATCACGGCAAATTGCAACTGTAGCAGCATTAACTGCCCTTGGAGATACAAAACCCGAACTTAAAGACCATATCAAAGGTGCTCTGAATGTTGGGTGTAATCGACAGGAAATAATCGAAGTAATCATTCAAATGGCCGTTTATGCTGGATTTCCCAGAGCTATAAATGGGATAAACACTGCAAAAGAAGTATTTAAAGAAATAGACAACGAAAATAGGATTTAAATGCATTCTTTCCATTAATATTTTAAAACAAAATCAAATTTTAAATATTTTCTTTGCATTTTTTTCTGTTTTTCTATCAACTTCATTAATATGAATTGATTTTTTATCCGCTATTACTTTAACAGCTTCCACAACAAACGCAGGTTCATTTCTAACCCCTTTAAATGGAGAAAGGTAAGGACTGTCGGTTTCAGTTAATAAATTTGTTATTGGAATTTCTTCTGCAAGTTTTTGATGGTGTTCAGAAAAGCAAACGATTGTTGAAAGTGATAAGTAGTATCCTTCCTCAACAATAAGCTGGGCTGTTTTGATATCTCCACCGAAACAGTGAAAGACAACATTATCAATTGAAGATTCCTTTTTCACCATCATAAGCGCTTTTTCTTCAGCATCCCGTGCATGTATAATAAGAGGTAATTCATATTCTTTTGATAGTTCAATAAAGATCTTAAATAGGTTAACTTGCCTTTTTCTCGCATTTGTATTGGTTATTTCATGAAAATCAAGACCCGTTTCCCCTATACCTACCGCTAGATCTATATTTTTATTTATCTCATCTAATGCCTGTTTTATTATTGATGAATCTGCTTTCGATGCATTCGTTGGATGAAATCCCAGCGTTGAATATAAAAATCCGTTATATTCCTCTTGAAGATTTAGAGTTCTTCTATTACCACCCAAACTAGCCCCTGAATTAATTATAGCGCTTAAATTATCCTTAGCTCTCCCCATTACTTCATTTCTGTTTTTATTGTATTCTTTGAAATCAATGTGACAGTGTGTGTCGATCATAAATTCACCAGAATTCTAAATTCCGAAACGTCTTTCCCGCTGTTGATAACTTCTCAGTGCCCTCAAAAAATCTACTTTTCGTAATTCAGGCCACAAACTATCACAGAAGTAAAGTTCAGAATAAGATGACTGCCATAATAAGAATCCGCTTAATCTTTCTTCACCACTAGTACGTATTATTAAGTTTGGATCTTCAAGTCCCGCTGTGTAGAGATTTTCATTTACTATTTTTTCATCAATTTCATTTATACCGACTTTGCCATCTCCTACATCCTTCACTATTTTCTTTATAGCGTCAACTATCTCAAGACGTCCATCGTATCCTATAGCTATATTAACAAGACTATCATCGTAGGCTGCTGTGGATTCTTCTGCTATTTCGATAGCCTTCCTTACATCTTCAGGTAAGAGTTCCATCTTTCCAACAGCTTTTATTCTCACCCTATTTTTATGAATCTTCTCGTTTTTTGCTATTCCCTCGAAATTTTCCTTAAAAAGATTCATTAGCCCCCTAACCTCATTCTCAGGCCTGTTAAAATTTTCTATTGAAAATGCATAAACTGTGACAATTTCAATTCCAAGATCTACACACCAGTCAAGGAACTTTTCAAGCGTACCTATTCCTCTTTTATGACCTTCAATGGTGTCGATGTTACCCTGAATCTTCGAAAATCTCCGATTACCATCCATTATTATGGCNNATGTACTATTATACTTCATCAAAATTAAAGTTAGTACCTTGGATAAGATCTAATAAAATATTCAGTTTAATTATTTAAAAATTTAGTATTTTATGTTCTAATCCTAAATGATTCTAATTATTCGATCAACCTTTCCTTGATTTTGCAAGGTAATGTGCAAATTCCAAAGCTCTTTTATATCCTTTCACATCATGGGATCGTGATGTGTCAACGTATATTTCATCCATTCCAAGGGTGACTGCACCATGACCTTCCCCACCGCCTAATAGTACTAAGCTTCTAAATATCAAATTTCCGGAGATCCCATCTGGTGCAATTATGAAGTTTGATACGTCTGCAATTGCATCCTCTATTAGTATGAAGTAATGTTTAACCTCAATCAACTTTTCTAACAGCATAGAAGTTAATAATTCCCCATCTTCTATTGATTCATCTATTTTTTTACTTCTACCTTTGTCTTGGGGTCTGCCTCCAGAAAGCACTCCTAGTTTAGGTTTTATACCGATTGATAATAAAAATCTGGATCCATCCTCTGCTACCCGAAGTTTTTGATCCACACCATCTCCCTCGTCTATTCCTACAGGAGCTAAAAGGAATTTTTGGCCATTTAAATCAATTAAAGAAGCTCTCGATATCTTGTTGGGATACTTCCCCCTTAATTTAGCCAGTATCTTCGAGGCATTAAGTGATCCCCTGATTGCTGNNGCACCCGGAGGCATCTGCAAAACCATTATATAAAAGTTCAACTAGTTCATCTTCGGATTCCACTGTTAAAACTTCAAAATCTACTTTGTCAATAGCTTCAATTACATTTTTATTTTTGCCAACACCAGCAATAATTCTCATATTATCTTTTATCCCATTTTTAATAAGTTTATATACATTCAATTTGTTTTATTAGAAATAAAAAGTTTTGTAAACTATTTTAAATGATATTGTATAGAAGAAGTATTGAAAAGAATGACATTCAACTAAACTCCCCTTAATAATATTAGGATGAATCTATATAATTTATTTAAATATTCTTCAATAATCTGAAATTTATTAGACGATACTACATCATAATATTGTCAATAAACACCATTTCACACCCTATTTGATTGGTTCCTAATTTTGATTCATGTTAAGTTCATGGTGATTGCATCGCTCTTTTCCTGATTTTTAATATTCTAATAAAAATTGGGATAGAAATAAGCTGTATTAAGACAGAAAATACAACTAAATCGATTATCGAGAAACTGTATAATATACCCATTAATAAGCTACCTGCGAACCAAGAAATACCGAAGATAGTGTTAAAAATACCATAAGCAGAGCCACGTCTTTTCACTGTGGACATAATCGCAATTGAAGACCTCATTATAGATTCCTGAGCGCCCATACTGACTCCCCAGATTATCATCCCAAAAAAAGCAATATAAATCCCTCCTAAAAATACCATTGGGGCAAAAAGTGAGGATAACAAAGCCACTATGATCATGATGGATAAACCTACTTTATCGAATAGTCTTCCAAATATAAGAGCTGCAATACCATCTACCCCCATAGCCACTGCATAAAAAATCGGTATAAAACCAGGGGAAACCAAGGCAGTTTTCTGGAAATGATAAGCTATTAAGGCAAAGTCTGCAAAACCTGCAGCAATTAAAGCTGCAGCAATTACGTACAGCCAATAAACTCTCCTAAATCCTTTTGTATCTAATGGTGGAGCTGCAACTTCTAAATCATGAGGGTATGGATAAAGAAATCTGGAAATCACCAACACTGTAATAGCTAATATGGCTGGTAACAAAAGAAATGCGAATCCTATTTGGTAACTTCCATGGAAAAAAAGTACTGCTGCGACGATCAAGGGGCCCAATATTGCCCCAATTTGATCTAAAGCCTCATGCAAACCGAATCCCCAACCTTGGCCAACTTGACTACAAGCGTGGGACAACATCACATCTCTTGAAGGTACCCTAATACCTTTTCCAACTCTTTCAATGATTATCAATGCCGCAGCTACTTCCCAACTTCCAGCTAAAGCCAATAATGGTACGGCAATTAAATTAATCAAGTATCCACTTATCGTAATAGTCCAATAACTTCGAGTACGGTCAGTAAGGTGTCCTGAGAAAAATCTTAACACATAACCTGCTAATTCACCAAATCCAGCTACAAATCCTACCGTAACTGCACTGGCCCCCAGAATAGCTAGATACGGTCCAGTTATACTACGTGACCCTTCGTAGGTCATGTCTGCTAAAAGACTCACCACACCCATGAGGATGATAAATTTCATTGCATCATCCTTAAAGATGTCTCTAATACCTTCAAACCTCTTTTTTATCATCCTTTCAAACCTTTATTGATATTAAAATAATAATTTTATCAATTAATTTCAGTTTGAATTTATCTTTAATATTAAAAAAATAAATTTAAATCAAAAAAAATAAATTATTTAAAGTTTTTTTATTGTTTTCATTCCATTATCAACGATATCCAGAGTTTGTTCGATGTCTTCATTACTATGCATCAATGATATGAAACAACACTCAAACTGTGATGGAGGTATAAAAACACCTTTATTTAGGAGAGTATGGAAATAGGTTAAGAATTTTTCTGTGTCAGCAGTTTTTGCATCATCGTAATTCCAGACTTCCCTGTCGGTCAGGTAAATCTGGAACATGGAACTCAACCCCGCAACATGGTAGTTAAGACCATTATCAGCAATAATATCCTTTATAGCCGTCCTTAAACTGTTACCCTTTGAATTCATCTGGGAATAAAAACTGTTATCAAGTTGTTTGAGAGTGGCTAAACCTGCAGTAACCGAAATTGGATTGCCATTAAATGTTCCTGCTTGGTAAACACTTCCAGATGGAGCTAACATTTCCATTAATTCTGTTTTTCCGGACAGTGCACCTATTGGAAATCCACCACCCAGTATCTTTCCAAACGTTACAAGGTCTGGTGTTATTCCAAAATGTTCTTGAGCACCACCTTCAGCAATTCTGAAACCTGTAATCACCTCATCAAATATTAAAATAATACCATTTTCAGATGTAATCTTTCTTAGAAATTCCAGATAACCCTCCCTTGGAGGTATAAATCCTATATTTCCCATAATAGGCTCAATAATTATGGCCGCAATGGAATCACCATCATCTTCTATCAGTTTTACTACTGCATCAACATTATTGAAGGGTACTAAAATAGTGTTTTTTGTTGTTTCCTCTGGAACTCCAGGGGAGTCAGGTAATCCTGCTGCACCTGATCCTGATTTAACAAGTACATAATCATGAGCGCCGTGGTATGCTCCTTCAAACTTTAAAATCTTATTTCTACCAGTCGCAGCCCTTGCAAGCCTAATTGCACTCATGGTTGCTTCTGTACCTGAGTTCACAAATCTGACCATTTCTGCGCATGGAACCTTCTTAACAACTAGTTTAGCTAGTTCAATCTCATTTTCTGTGGGTACACCATAGGAAGAACCTTTTTTAAGCTGCATTACAACTTCTGACATCACATCAGGATTTGCATGACCAAGTACCATTGGACCGTATGCAAGACAGTAATCAATGTAGCTTTTCCCATCAACATCGACAATTTTCGATCCCTTAGCCCATTCAGCAAAGAAGGGATATGGTTTGTATGCCCTCACAGGCGAGTCTACACCGCCTGGTAAAAATTTTTTAGATTCATTGAAGAGTTCTTCAGACCTCATTTTTAATCACTCCCTTTTAAGATTAATAAGAGAATTTATGGTTGCTACGGCAACAGGAGTTCCCCCCTTAGGGCCTTCAGTCACTAAATGGGGTATGTCTATATTTTGAAGTGCCTTTTTCGATTCAGCAGCCCCTACAAATCCGACTGGAACACCAATTAATGAACGCACATTCATATGATTAGTTTTAACCAGTTTTAAAACTTCCAAAAGTGCGGTTGGTGCGTTTCCAACTATTACTATCCCATCAAAGTCTTCTTCAGCTGCAACTCTAATGGCGGCAGCAGCACGTGTAATACCCTCCGCCTTTGCAATTGAAACTGCCCTTTCATCATTAATATAACATACAACTTTGCCAGGGTATTTGTTAATCCCGGTTTTAACCATATTAATGTCCGTTAAAATATCTTTTTTATCCCCAATAGCTCTTAAACTTGCTTCTACAAAGTTTTTACTCATTTTTGTTATGTCAGCGTACTCAGGATCCGCTGTTGAGTGAACGATTCTCTCGACTATAGCTCGCTCTTTAGAGGACATATCCTTGGTTTTATTGTCTATAAGGGATCTTACTATCTCCCTGCTTTTTTCAGCTATTTCATAGCCCTGTTTTGTTGATGCACCCATAAAAATGGTTGCTTTTGCAGAATCTTCTCTTTTACTCATAATACCTTCTCAATAAACTCTGATCTAAACTATGTAGATATAGGTTATAAATTAATTTATGAAATATTTTAATGTATATTTCTTTGAATAAAAAATTAAGTGGTTAAGGAATATCTTTAATGGATTTCCAGAACAAATTATTATAAAACCCTAAAGATAATATATACATGGATATTTACAAACTATCCTTAAAAAATCTTCGCAGGAACAAGTTAAGGAATTTATTTGCTANNAATCTTCGCAGAAACAAGTTAAGGAATTTGTTCGCTATTTTAAGAATTACATTGGGAGTTCTTATACTACTACTTTTAATAAGTTCAGGATTGGGTTTAAACACTTTTCTAAAACAGGCTAATTCATTTAATCTAGAGTCTAATGGAAATAATTCACATTCAATAGTAACCACTATCACAGATCAGGTTAATTCATTGTTAGGGACCAGTCACAGTAATTCTGTTGTGGTAAATAGGATTAGGGAATTAATAAATAATATTGTTTATATTATTGATGGACTAGCTAGCTTAGTATTTCTAGTGGGTATCCTAGACATTATTAATACAATGGGTTTCAATTTAAACGAAAGAAAACGTGAAATAGGCATATTAAAAACATTAGGATTCTCAAAAAGACAGTTACTCTTAAGTTTATCACTTGAAGCTGGAATTTTGGGATTTTTAGGATCTATCGGGGGAGTTTTAATAGGATCAATTGGATTGATCTTGGTAGCAGACATTATTGGAATTCCCATATCCATATTAATACCATCATGGCTAATAATAGGAGTTATAACCATTACTACAATATTATGTATGATTTTAGGTCTTTTCCCAGCATGGTTTGCAGTTGAAAGGAATGTCGAGGAGGCACTGGCCAATGAATGAAGCTGAGAAGGATAATACACATTTTGAATTGAACGAAGTTTGGAAGATCTACAAAAATGGAGACAAAATCGTCCATGCTCTGTCACGAATAAACTGCTATTTCACGAGGGGTTCTTTTAACATCATAAACGGTCCTTTAGGTTGCGGTAAATCAACCATGATCAGAATAATAGGACTCTTAGAAAAACCTACTATGGGAAAGGTATTGATAAACGGTGATAATACCAGTGATCTATCCCAAAAAAAGAGAAATTCAATAATAAGGAATGAAATTGGTATGGTTTTCAAAAGATCAAATCTTATACCCATTATAAATGCAGTTGATAATTTAACACTTCCCATGCTACATTCTGACAATAATAAAGCCAAAGAACTTCTAAAAAAGGTCGGATTCAATGATTATAATAAATTTCCAAGTGAAATGTCGGTTGAAGAGGAACAAAGGGTTTGTATAGCCCGTGCCATGGTTAATAATCATTCTATAATATTATTAGATGAACCAACAGGAGATCTCCATACTATGGAGTCAGATAACATTATAGAACTTCTACTGGAATTGAACCAGACCCAAGGATTAACAATGATCATAACCACCAATAACAGGAGACTTTCCCCTTCTGATAACACATTTGAAATGGTAGATGGAACTATTTTAAAAAAATAAAATTTTTATTGAAGTTTCGCTGATATAAAAATTTGTTAACGCAAAAGGAAGTTAAATTAAGAATTGATATCAGAAAAACTATTAATTGTTATTTTATCCTATTTACAGGTTTTTTAGTTGTTTACAATTTTTTTTGTTTTTGTTAGTACCAACACGTACAACATAGGTACCTGAAACCTTGTTAAGGATTCTATCATTTGAATCACCAAATATGAAGCCCAGTAAAACATCTACAATGAGGGGAATGTATAAAATTTTTGATAAACTTCTAATAAATGCTTTTTTATAGCTCATATTCCCATTGAAAGTCATTACTTGCAATTTTAATAGGTTTTTACCCAGAGTTGAATTTGTTTTTCCCTCCATAAATGTGAAATAAACTATTATAATGATTGCTGCCATAAAAATCCAGTAATTTAATACAGAGAAGATACCTACTCCAGCAAACAGCAAGAATATAACTGCAGTTATTATATACATGAAAAGCGTTAAAATAATTATATCCACAATTAAAGCTGCAAATCGCCGACCCCATGAATTCTCCATGTTTATCACTTCGTTAAAAATTTGTTAATTCCAGATTTTTTTTAAATAGTAAATATTTTCAAACACCTTTAATCATTAAGTAACATGACTTTAATTCTCTTTTAGTGCTCTTTATTTATAAATATTATTGCAATAAAATATTATTTTCCTCTAACTTCTATAATTGATAGAATTTAAAGTTAAATTAGCACACTCTAGGCACCGGATCTGCAATTGGGGCTTCAAGAATCCTCTTACCACCCAAAAGAGTTTCAATGATTACATAATCTTCGTCTGTTACTTCCCCTATTATTTGAGCATCTTTACCATACTTTNNTTTTTCTTCATCAATGAGCATACCAACCTTTGATTTTGAAGCAAGTTCGTTGAGTGCATTTGCAATTCCACCCCTAGTAGGATCTTTCATTGCATTTATTCCTCCTACTCTAAGGGCTGCTTCAACCATTCCCCAAACCGGTGCAACATCGGATTTGAGGTCAGTTTCAAAACCGAATCCTTCCCTGTATGACATCAAGGATATTCCATGATCACCAACACTTCCTGTGAGAATTATTTTATCGCCAATTTTAAGGCCCGAATCCCTTTTAACTTCTCCCTTTTTAACAATGCCTATGCCGGTTGTTGATATGATAATTTTATCAAGTTTATCATGTTCCATTACTTTGGTATCACCGGTTATTATAGCTACATCAGCTTCTCTGCAGACTGCATCCATTGACTTTATTATTCTCTCAAAATCTTCACCAGGAAATCCCTCGCTTATTACCATGGCATTTGTAATTGCAAGGGGCTTCGCACCCATGACTGAAACGTCATTAACTGTGCCCGCTATAGATATCGTTCCTATATCCCCTCCAGGAAAAAATATGGGATCAACTGTATGACTGTCTGTGCTCACAACAATTTCATAATCATCAAATGGTATTGTGGCCCCATCATCAAGATCATCGAGTCCAACTCCACCGTTAACACTTTTATTTTTAAGATTTCCAAGTATGATTTCTGATATGAGACCCTGCATGATCCCACCACCAGCACCGTGCGACATACCTATTTTCATAAGGTTCACCATTCTCCTTTTTTAAATTGTAAATAGTATTTAATTAATCTAAGTAAGATAATCCGATTATTAAATAAATCNNAAATATTATTAGATCAATATATTTCAGATTTCATTAATCTTAAAAAGTTTATATTGAGGTATTAGATCATCAAATATAAAAACATGATACTGCATTAATCTTAAAGAAATATATTGATACACTTTTTGAAACCATTTAATAATGAACTTGTATAACAGATTAGATTTTATCCTACATTACATTATACCTGCCTTTTAAAGACTTGAAATAGTTTAAATGGTTTTTTTGGAGGCGTACTAGGTTTTTCACCTTGATATATTATTTTAACTTCGTATCCCAATGGTATGTCCTTAAATTTGTTGTCTAGAACCGTTGATCCAAAAACATCTACTTCTCCCTTATCAGTATCCCTGGTATATTTGGTGCTGTGATACATTCCAACATCATCTTCTCTACGAATATATTTACCACTTATCTCATCACCAATAGCTTCGGGTCTCCAAATTTCGTCTTCAGGATCTTTAATTTCTTCCCACTCATTATTTTTTTTATGCATCTTTTTACCCATATTAATCAATCCATCATTAATTAGCACCAAATTATTTAAAACCTCATTTACAAAAAAGAATCTTTAAAGGTTGACTTATTGTATGTATTTAATTTTATTCTTGAATGAATTTTGAGTATTTTCACTTAAAGTATGATAAGTAAATGTTTAATTTTATTTATTTTACTCTTAAATGTTCTCGACCATTTAAAACAACATATTTTTAAGTCTTCACCAATAGAACATGATCAATAGATTATAAGATCAAAATATTGTTAGGTTAAATTTTTCAGTTTCAAAAATTTTAAAAGTCAAAATTAAAAATATTAATATACTGTT
>PMMY01000162.1 GCA_003162655.1 Methanobacterium sp.
AAAAAGAAAGTAATAAATATTATATATTGAAAACGTTCCGAAGCATTTCATTGGCTTGTTTAATTGCAGCCCGGGTGGCAGGTGTTTCCGTGATTGGATTAAGCATCACAAAATCGTGTATAGTTCCTAGATATCGAACAGCAGCTACCCTGACACCTGCTTCGATGAGTTTGTGGGCATAAGCTTGTCCTTCATCTCTAAGAATATCGAATTCGCCGTTTATAACCATTGCAGGAGGTAAATCCTTCAGTTGATTGAGAGATGCTTGAAGAGGTGATGCTGTTGGCTCTTTTCGTTTTTCCTTATCAGGCAGATAATTATCCCAGTACCATTTCATAGCATCTATTGAAAGCCAATGATCTGTTGCAAACTCTTGATAGGAGGCTGTATCAAAATTGACATCAGTTACTGGATAAAACAACAGTTGAAAGATGATGTCCGGTCCTCCACGGTCTTTGGCCATCATAGCCACCACAGCAGCCATGTTACCACCTACACTGTCACCAGCAGCCACAAGTCTCGATGGATCAAGATTATGTTTATTCCCATTTTCAGCGATGTATTTGGTGGCTGCATAGGCTTCTTCTATTGCTACGGGATATTTTGCTTCTGGTGATGGCGTGTAATTAACAAAAACAACAGCAGCATTAGATCCGTTTGTTATTTCCCTAATTAGTCTATCATGGGTATTTTTATCTCCCAGGACCCATCCACCCCCATGGAAATACATTACAACAGGTAAAATATCGTCTATTCCTTTGGGTCTGACTATTCTAATGGAAACATTTCCATTTGGCCCTCCTGAAATGTTTAGATCTTCAATATCTGCTGGTAGAATATTCACATCTATTTTTTGAACACTTAGAAGCACTTATCGCGCTTCTTTAACACTTAACTCGTAGATTTGAGGTCCTTCTTGACTGTTTTGGTATTCTAGAAAAGATTTAATTGATGGTTCGATTCCATTACTGAGTTTACTCATAAACTTCTCTCCCCCTTATATATTCTAATCTAGTTCTTAAAATCTCTTATTCAATTAATATTATGTATTTTAGAGATTATAAAATTTTCTCAAAATAAATAATATTATGATAATAAAAAAATTTTTAAAAAAAACCTATAATAATTTCATTAAAATCCTATTATGATGATTAAATGATTAGTACATAAAACTGATCTAGATTATTGATGTATTAAGAGTTTTTGATGTAAATTTTTTTGAATGCCCAGGGTAGTAATATCCATTAGTTGTTAAAGAAAATGGTTCATTCATCTTTTGTATTTAATTCATCCAAAGGATTTTCTTCGCTATTTGAAAACATGGACCACCAAGTTTCTATTGAAATACATTTAAACCAAAAAGATTATTCAGGATGATTTCAGAATTGGGCTCTCTTGGTTTGAATTTAAATTTTTAAAAAAAAGATTAATTAGGTTTTTTACTTTCATTCAAAATTTTAATATAAAGGTCCCGGGCATCTTTGAAGCTTTTATCCTTCTTAATGGCTGTTTCAAGTAATTTTTGGGCATCTTCATATTCCTTGAGATTGTAGTGTCCCATGGCTTTCAGGTACAAGGCGTACTTATAAAAATCATTTTTTTGTGGATAATTTTCCAGGAAAATCCCAAAAGTCTCTACAGAATCCTTATATTTCTCTAACATCAGCTCTACATAACCCTTGTTATAAAATGAGATGGGAACTTCTGGTTCTAAAAGGACAACCTTTTGAAAACAAACCAATGCCTGATCATAATCTTCAAGTTCCAAAAAGGCAACACCTAGATCATTCCAAGCAGGAAGGTACATGTCATCGATCTGCAGTGCCTTATTAAAAAATTCTATAGCTTTTTTAATTTCCTTTTCTCCTAGATATGTCATTGCCTGTTTGTAAAACATCTCAACGTCTTCTCTGGTCATAAAATCACCTTATATTCTGATTCAATTTTCGACTTTCTTAAGGTTATTTTGGCTTCAGTTTCGAATTTATTATAGGATCGACTTTTGGACTTGGTATTGGTAATTGAATGTGCCATATTAAAGATGGACATTTCTGGACCGAACAAATTCTTTTGGTTTCACCAATTTCAAATCTAATTTATAAATATAAGAAAAATTATTTAAATTATCGATCTTAACTATCATTAATCATTTGATACTATAAATGTTTTTTCAAGACTTAAACTGGTAATCTATGGCTAGTTAATATCTTAATGATCACATAAAACTAGAAATTTATAGATAACAATTCATAGGTCAATCCAAGAATTTTGTGGACTACTTAGACCCTGATCATAAACAATAGGCATAAAAAAGTGTTACCGATGGATTTGATTATGCTTTCAGAATTTGATAATAAACAAATTGGTATTTAAAATTTTAATAATTTTAGACAATTATATAGATTTAGGGGGATAATTTTATGAAAACACTTTTTGATAAGACGAAANNTATCTGAAATGGAACTTAAAAATAGATTTATTCGTTCTGCAATATGGGAAGAGTTGGCAGACGAGAAAGGACATGTCACAGCTGAATTGATCAAGCATTATATAGAGTTAGCCCAGGGAGGAGTAAGTACCATTATCACAGGATTTTCTAGTATCATGGAATTTGATCAGCCCACAAATAATATGAATGGAATATACGATGATGTTTTTATTGATGAGTACAAAGGCTTGACAACCATAGTTCATGAATACAATACAAATATTATAA
Organism: Methanobacterium sp.; assembly: GCA_003162655.1. GTDB lineage: Archaea > Methanobacteriota > Methanobacteria > Methanobacteriales > Methanobacteriaceae > Methanobacterium_B. The sequence goes on from PMMY01000162.1 coordinate 2,717, forward strand.
TGCAGATCGTTCATGGCGGTTCTAAATGGGGTCCATCAGCTGTAGAACATTTAATTACTAAAACCACTCCTAAGGAAATGAATAAAAAGGATATAAAAGAAGTAGTTCAAGCTTTCGGTGATGCTGCTTTTCGTGTGAAGGAAGCAGGATTTGATGGTGTACAGTTACATGTAGCCCATGGATTTTTATTAAGCATGTTTTTGAACCCTTATTACAATAGAAGAAAAGATGATTATGGTGGTTCTATAGAAAATAGAGCTAAAATAGTTTTTGAATCTTATAAATCAGTGAGAGATGTTGTTGGAGAAGAATTCCCTGTCCTGGTAAAGGTTAACAGCGAAGATTTCATGGATCAAGGTTTAACAGCTGAAGATAGTCTTTATGTTTGTAAGGCCCTGTCAGAAATGGGTGTGGATCTAATTGAAGTTAGCGGTGGAAGTTATTCTTCAAGAGAAGGTGAGGGACCAATAAGAGGAAATTTGGATAAAAAAGAGAAACAAGCCTATTTCAAGGAGTATGCTGCTCGGATTGCAGAAGAGGTTGATGTACCTGTTGCTCTTGTAGGTGGAAACAGGAACATGGACATTATGGAGGAAATTTTAAACCAGACTAATATAGAATATTTTTCACTTGCAAGGCCCTTTATTTGTGAACCAGATATTATTAATAGATGGATAAATGGAGACATAGCGTCTGCACGATGTAAATCTTGTGATGGATGTTTTGGAGTTAGGAATGGTTGTCAGTATATCTGAGTAAATTGATATAAATCCAATTTTCATCATGAACGTTTAAAAACCAGGAAAAGTTAAATAATTGGTTTAAAAGTGTATTTTCATTTGGATGCATCTGATACTTGAACATGGTATGTTGTTACAAGTTTTTGAGGATCATAAAGAGATATTGAGAAGTTAGAATTTTTTCCGGCCGGAATTGGTGATAGGGTGGTAAATCCATCTCCTGTATCCACTTCAAAGCCATTAGCATCATATCCGGTGGCATTTAAGTTGACCACAGTTATATTAAAGGTATTTTTATTTTCCACTACACCGTTAATGACGTATACACCATTTATATTACTTCCTGTAGAGTTTAAAACCGTTATATTACTCACAAATGCCTGTGGGTGTGGTCCTTGAGGAACTAATTGGAATAAAAAATACAAGCCAGTGAATATTACAATTAATCCAATAACTCCTAATATCATCAATTTTCCATTTCTATTCATTATAAAATCCTCTCTATCAATTTATATTGTTTTTTTCNNATAAATTTATGAAATAATTAAAATAATTGGTCTTAAATCATGGATAATGGACCATTATTATGCTAAAATAAAACAGGAATTGTTGTAAGGCTTAACAGAAAGTTACATACATGTTTAATACTTATTAATATTATAACAGCAATTAGATATTTTTATATATCTTAACGCCATTATAATTATATTCCATAACAATTTTTATTAGAAAAAAATTAATTATTTAGATATTTTACTAGATCTGGNNATAGTGATACTTTTCAATCTATTGAAAATTTCATTGAGTCGTGTTATGTTATTCTCATTAGTTTTAGCAATTGGATTGACAGTACTTTTCAGTTTTGATATGCTTGCTTTATTCATACCCTTCCTCGGTTTGCACGAGTTTACACATACTTATGGTCCTATTGCTGTCATGGTTGTTGTATCAGCCTGGGCTGCATTATCAACAATGAGCGAAGTAGGAATAGGAGTTTTGAGCATTAAAAGGTTTGTATTTCTTCTAATAATTATTATTACCATTGTTGGCGGATTAGTGCACAGGGACTTCCTTATATTATGGCTTATCGGCATTATATTCGGATTTTTCTTGATTTCAAAATCTTTCCGTCAAAAAACTTTTTTAACAGCTAGGAGGATCATAGCTGTCTTTGGTGTGGTAGTTGTTGGATNNCTAAGGATCGACAGAATATTGCAAAATGCAATACCAAGTCTTAATCTGGTTATACACAATACAACACTCTTCGGACATGTTCAAGGCAGTTCATATTGGGGGGCAACTGATACTGGAAGTTCCAGTGGATACATAGCTCTGCCTGTATTTATCATCTTGGCTTTTGGACTTCCATATCAATTATTCTTTGGAACACTGGTTACTAAGAAGGACATAATCGATTACTTCGTACCCGGTATTTATGGTATTGCATTTGACTTTGGATACATTGTGTTAATACTCCTACTCATTTGGTGTGTTTTTGTAATTTTCATAGGATTAAAAATTCTATCAGATTACAGAGATAAAAGAGAAAAGGGAAATAAAAACTATTTAGGACGAGAAGCACTTCTTATAGGTACTCTCACAGCATTTGCATCCCAAGCAATCCTTGGTTTAT
>PMMY01000078.1:0-2575 GCA_003162655.1 Methanobacterium sp.
AATCTAACACCTGATGTATCGGGTGGACTAGTCAAAAACGTTAAACTATCTGTTAGAGAAGCTGTAAATAATGCTTTAAGTCAATGCGGATTTCCAAAGGATGTACTGGAATATATGAATGACGTTGGTGTGAGAATTGATGATCTTGTAGATGCAGGTCTGGAACTAGTTGTGGGTGTTGAAGAAACCCAAGAAATTCATGAAAAGCTTAAAAAACAGATATATCATTCCCTAGAAGATCTTAATGTTGTATCCTTTATAATTGCAGGAATAAGACTTGAAGAAGACTATGAAAAACATAGGGTCCGTGGAGTTGATGTTGACGATGATCCAGAATATTTATATTCAGATGAAGTCTTTGGCATGTCAATTGCAAACCAGATAGCAGGAACTAAAGCCATATTTAACTTTAAAAGATATGATGAAGCCAAACCAGGAATTATAAGTAAATTAGGACCAGTTCTTGATGATGTTTTTGCAGGTCTTATTGCAGGTTGTATGTCAAAGATTTTTGAGGTTTAATTGAGGTAAAAACATGTCTAATTCCAATGAACTGAACAAGGTCCAAGATAAAAAAGTATCTAAGATCAATGGTATATTTGGTTTGATATCTTTCTCAACAATATTACCTCTAAATATTCACACAACCATTAAGGAAATGGCAATGTTCACATGGATCTGGCCAATGATTGGTAGTTTAATTGGAATTATTGTTGGTGCCTTCGGATTTTTAATTGTTGATCTGCTTCACCTACCAATACTCATAGGTGCAGCACTAATTTACAGTTTTTCAATATGGTTCACAGGATTCCATCACCTTGACGGTCTTGTCGACTTTGGAGATGGAATGATGGTCCATGGAAGCCCTGAAAAAAAGATAAGTGTTATGAGGGATAAAAGAATTGGTACAGGCGGCATAGCTTATATCTTAATAGTGGGACTTATAACATTTGCAGCCATAGGATCCTCACCAGCTATTTTAATATTTTATATACTTCTGGTTTCAGAAATAGCTGCTAAAATGGGTATTGTTACATGTGCAACTTTCTCAAAACCATTTCCAGACGGCACAGGAAGATTTTTCATAGAATCAATGAATAAAAAATTACTATTGCTATCATTTATCTTAGCTTCTGCAGTTGGATTTTTAACCCTTAACATGTTAGGAATTATTGGAATTAGCACGGGCTTATTATCAGGGATTATAATTGCGTTGATAGCTAAGAAAAATTTTACATGGGCAACTGGAGATGTGCTTGGAACTTCAAATGAAGTTGCAAGGATGTTAGCACTAGTGATCATGGTTACTTTCTTTTCACTCTGATTACAATATTTAGACTATTATAACTCAAAAAAATGTTCATAATAATAAAAAAAAAAATTATAGAATTGTAAGCTTAATTCAGTCAATTATATGAGGGTAAAAATGAATGTTCACGTTTTACGGTTAGATCACAGAAGGGTCAGAGATGCAAGAATAACAACGCATGTATGCTTAACAGCACGGGCATTTGGAGCCTCCAAAGTAATATTAAGTGGAGATGAAGATAAAAAGATAATCGAAAATATTAGGGATGTTGTTAAACGCTGGGGAGGAAACTTCGAAATTGAATACATTAAAAATTGGGATGGATTTATCGAAGATTGGAAAAAAGATGGTGGAGAAGTCATTCACCTCACCANNGGTGAAGCTGTACAGGAAGTCACCAATAAAATTCGAGAATCTTCTAATGATAAACTTATAATCGTAGGAGGCTCAAGGGTACCTTCAAAAGTGTATCAAGAGGCAGACTGGAATGTATCCATAACTAATCAACCACACTCCGAAGTTGCTGCCCTTTCAATATTTTTACATACACTATTTGAGGGAAAAGAATATGAGATAGATTTTGAAAACAGTGAACTGAATGTAATTCCAACTGCACATGGAAAACAAGTACAAACACGAAAAAAACCCTTATAATAATTTTTTTAAATAATTTATTAAACCTTTATCCTTATGATCTTATCATCCCCGATTTGAGGTATGCCCCTACCATCGGTGTTAGAGGTACAGATGTAAATATATCCATCGTGTGCAACAACGTCACGTATCCTTCCAAACTGTGTTAAAAGTGATTCTTGTCCAGTAATGCTTGTTCCGTTATCACCAAGACTTATTTGCCTGACTTGTGTACCTCTGAGTCCTGCAACATAGAGTTTGTTGTTGTAAAATGCCATACCCGATGGTGCAAGTGTGAAATTGGTATATACTATCAAAGGTGCTATGTATCCGGGAGCATTATTATTTCCCTGATAGATTGACCAACCATAGTTTCCACCTGAAACCAATATGTTAATCTCGTCGTTCATAATATCTCCATGCTCGGATTCATATAAAATCCCGTTATTCGAATTCCATGCAAGTCCCTGTGGATCCCTGTTTCCTAATGTGTAAACGTAATTTTTGTATGGATTGTCTGCAGGTATAGTTCCATCCTTGTTCATTCTTAATATTTTTCCAGAGAGGGAGTTAATATCCTGTGCAGCAGACCTGTTATTTGCATCTCCAGTTGTAATGTAGAGTTTTCCATCT
>PMMY01000078.1:2616-2783 GCA_003162655.1 Methanobacterium sp.
ATTTGTTACAACACCATTATCCAGCAGACTGACAACACCACCCCTCTGTGTGAATATCATAGTGCCATTCGGCAAGAAATCCATTGCCCAAGGTATGTTCAGGTTTTCAGCAAGCACATCTGATTGAAGCCCAGTCTGACTGACTGGTTTGGGTACAACTAGTAAAA
>PMMY01000036.1 GCA_003162655.1 Methanobacterium sp.
ACAGAATTGATTCATTATTATTTTGATAAGGTCTTGATAGGTTTGGAGAAAATAATGACAAAAAATAAACTTGTAAAAAATGAAGTGAATTTGGAAGAAATAACTGAAGAACTGTTTATTTTAATTAGAACCAGTTATAACCAAGGCTCTAATGAAATCAAACTCATCATATTAGACAACTGTATGAAAATTATACTAGACTCATTAGAAAATGAATCAGATCTCAAAAAGTTGAAAGCTGTTTTTGATAATATATCTGGTGATTAAATCAATTTAAAGATTAAAAACTAGTTTCAGAGGAAAATTTCTGAATTAGACTTACAATAAACATCTATTATCAAGGGAATTTAGTGGTGTAATTTTGTTTACTCCATAAACTTCTTATTTGATTTAAAAATTGATTTAACTGGGTTGTAGAAATTTGTTTAATAAACGTGGGTCGTGGATCTTGACCTGTAACTTGTGTAGGAAACTCTGAGAATAGTGAATAACCTGCTGTGTAAGCTGCTGAATGGAATAAGATGGCTCTGTGATTTGGATCAGCTTTGATCCACGCTTCAACGGGTTTTTTATCCTTTTCAGTTTCTACTCTTACTCCTATTACATTTGCTCCTGTCTTTTGTGCTTCTGCAACTATTTTATCTGATTCTCCTATGTTGGCATTCACCACATCCAAATTAAGTTTTACTTTGTAGGATTTTTCCAGGTCTTTGAAATATCTATTAGGAGTATCGCAGTACTGGTCTGGATAGGTTTCATTGGTTGTTTGAACAATAATAAGCTCGTTTTTACCTATTGGAACTGGTTGAGCTCCTATAACAGCTCCTGTTCCATCATTAAGTGGCCTTATAGGTTCACCACCAAGTATGACTCCTGTACCATTGTAACCCATTACATTGGCTGTGAATCTATCGCATGGAGCGTAACAGTTTATACCACGTTCAGCCATGTATTTCTCAGCTTTAGCTTTGCCTGGAAGATCTCCACATGCAACAACAAGATAAGCATTATTATTAATAGCTCCTGGAACCATAACATTCATTCCATGGGTGTTAACCTCTATTTTAGTATTAGGATCACTAGTATTAATTGAGAATAATGGTCCAGCTTTACTGGGGTCAACACCGAATATGAAATTACCATGATCATCGGGACCGTACCAGTTTCCGTTAATATTCTTAATTGGCACGCCTGTAATTGGTATAACCTGTACATGTGCATATTTCATAAGTTGTGCAACTCTAGCTCCTTCCATGTATGGCACTAACTGTTTTGGTGCTGTGGGACTTTGTCCTGGTGGCGTGTTAACATTTATATTCGAATCCATGTCTTTTATAACCCTGTCAACTTGAGTTACAACCTTCGCATTGTTTGGTACATTAATATACGTAGCTCCCATTACGATTATAGATGCATTTTGGGGACTTGTTTCCACACTATAATTTTCTTGATTGTGAGAGCCTTTAACCAAGTGGATATTGATATATCCGACTAAGAAGCCTGTAACACATAAAAGAATTATTATTGGTATTATAAATTTTTTCATAACTCACAGTTTAATGATTTATTATATCTTTCCTTTAATCAATTTAGTTAATAATTGAATTTTAGTAATATATATATTAAATTTATTAATACTATAAATGTAGATTTATGTTCCAAATGTTCGCAATTTACTATTCACAAAATTTATAATTTTATTAATTTTTGTTTCTTTTGGTGTAATATTGAAATATACTCTAGGGATAGGAGGCATTTTTAGGTGATTCATTTAATATGAAATTAAGAACTAAAAAAGAAACATCAAATCAAAGATTAGAAATTATAGGAATCAGTACAGGATGCGAAATATAGCAAAAGAAGTTCATAATACAGATTTCCGTGAAAACCAGAAACATTTCTTTAATTATTTTATGGAACACGAATATCAAAATATTATTGCAGACGCACCAACAGGTATTGGTAAAAGTTTAATTGCAATTCAAATAGGAATCAATTTAGAACGGCCAGGTACAGTATTCATTGTTACACCCACAAAGGATTTAATGAAACAGTATGAAAGGGATTATGGGAGTTTGGAGGATGTAATGCTACTCGCTGGTAAAAGTGAATATAAATGTAAGGCTAATCCAGACTTAACAGCTGAATTATGTACTCATAGTTTAAAATCTCCATGCAAACACAATTACAGTCTAACCAATGATTCATGTGAGTACAGTAAAAAAATCAGCACATTTATGGATTACAAGGTTGTTGTAACCAACTACCACATGATGCTTGCGTTAATTAAAATACGTCCAGCTCTTCCGTGGGGTTGTCCATTGATTATATGGGATGAATCCCATAAATTCCAAGATATTATAAGGGAGATGACAGGCATTGAATACAACCATACCAGAGCTTGTAGGATAATTGATGAAGATCTATCAAAAACCATATATGATTTTTTTAATAACATTCAAACACCAATAGAATCAATAAGATCCGAATTATTACCGTATGAAGAAAAATACAATACAAAGGAAGATATTAACAAGAGAAGATGGATTGAACGACTTGAAACACAATTAAAATACCGTATTCAATATGAATACTTGCCTGCTGAAGAATATGAAAAAATAATTTCCAAAGACCAACGAGAAACTTGTATAAGAGTTATTCCGGTAGATTATACTAGTTTAAGCAGAAAAACATTTATGGAAGCTGCACCGCAACATCTGATGATGAGTGGAACAATTCACTACCCCCAGTACAATGAAAGCAAGAGACTTGAATTGATATCAAAAATCACTGGAATGGACATGGATTTCATATATGAAACACCCAGAAAGTATCGTTTTGATAACAGTAAAATAGTAAAAAAAGCGCCACACAATCTAAGCCTCATTAATTATCGAAATAGTCGTGATTATAATGATTTTAAACGTAGTTATGGACCTTTAATAAAGTTTTTAGTCAAGGAATATCGTAATGTGATGATACACTTCAATGCCAAATGGCAGTGTGAAAATATGGTACGTGCACTTAAAGAATCGGGTTATAAATTTCCAGTATATAATTTTCATCAAGGCAAAAACAATACAGAGACAAAACAGTACATAAAAAAAAGATTTATAGAAACTGGTGGGTGCATTATCGGGAGCAGTTTACATGAAGGTGTAGATTTCCCAGGAAAAGAATTAGAAGTCGTAATTATAGGAAGATCTCCATATGTGCCCCTTAGTGAAGAGGATAAATATTATCCTGGTACAAAAAGTAGGATCCCAAACAAAATACGTAAAACATGGAACGGCTTGTTACAACGTGGTGTGTATGGTATTGAACAAGAAGAGTATCGACTTAAAACATTACAGCAGATAGGCAGGCTGCAAAGAACAGCCACAGATACAGGTATAATTATTCTCTGTAATCAATGGACAATTCATAAAGACATTTTAAATGACTTTGAATTGTGTTACAGTATATGATCCTCAAATAATATGATTATCTAAGTACAACTATAGGAATTTTTATTAATTTTTTTCATTCGTACATAAAAATAAATATAAAAAGTAATATATCATTTTTTGAAATATTATTTTAATCTGCGAGGAGATTCAAATGCAATGCGATCGACATCCATATAGAATGGCTGTCGCAGAATGTATGGGGTGTCATAAGGGCCTTTGTGACGAATGCCGCAAACTTTATCTTGGTAAAAGTATTTGTAACGAATGTTTAATTGATCTTAAAAAAAAGGACGTCCCATACAACGTTGATGATGAAGTATCTACTGTGAGAAATGAGTTTTCTAAGCTCAATGAAGATATTAATAACTTTGTCAAAGAACAGAAAATAGACAAGGGTCNNAATGAGTAAAGTTAAAAATGGAGCCACTGGATTAGTAGATGATATTCAATCCAAATTTAAAGGATTTAAATTAGGATCTAATAATTATGGATATTTGGTTTGTGAAGATTGTAAAGGATATTATAAATTAGAAAAAGGAGAAAATCCTGAAGATTTTGACTCGTGCAGGTGTGGTGGAACTTTAAAATTTAGTAAAAAACTGGATAAAATATAGATCTAAAAATTATATTAAATTATAAAAGGAGGAGATTTACCTTTAAGGTGCTCCACCTGCTCCGCCTAAGTTTTTCCCAGTTTTTGCGTCTATATCTATTTCTCCAAGTGTTTTATTATTTTTGTCAATCACTGGTACAATATAAACTAATGTACCGTCTTGATTCTGTAATTTTGGCGTACCTGCTGTAGCTCCCGACACTTCAATGTAATTCATTGCTATTTTCTGGGCTTCTGCGGGTGATATGTGAGTGGATTGAGTGGATTGAGTGCTTTCGGTGTTTGTTGTTGTGTTTTTAACAGTTACATCAACTTTTCCTGAACTGGTAGAAGTTGTAGGATTATTAGGTGTATTTATGGAATTTTTAGTGTTTGAGTTACTAGTGAAAGCGAACGCTATCCCCAGAATAGCCACTATTACCACGACAGTTACAACTAATTTCTTCATCAATTTTATCACCTTTTTGTTATATTTTAGAATGGTAACGTTTTATATATGCCTTCTAATTTGTATGTAGCAGTGTTCCAGTTTTTTATAACCCCTAATGAGTTACTAAAGCTAATTGCGTCTGCAGTGTACCATTTACCATTTACATATAGTTGAGCCCATACATGATCGTACCAGTTTCCGCTTGTAAAATGGCAGTATCCATGGATGTACCTGGATGTTATTCCATCATCCCTAGCTAAAGCAACCAGAAGGTTTGCTGTATCACAACAGTTTCCTGTCATATGTTTTAAAGTTCCAGCAGCACCGTACTTGGTGCCGTAGTAGAATGAATAACCTAACTTGTCTCTGACCCAATTAAATATTCTAACTGCTGTCATATATTTTGATGTGGAACCAGCTGCAAGAGATTTTGCCAGTGCGGCCACTGAACTTGTATTTGGGTTCGCAACTGAATATATTGTTGTTGTTTTTATTGTCAGTCCCTGTGTAGCTATGTTCTTCTTAAATGTTGCTATAGGAATTTTTCTGGTTCCAAAACTTACATAACTAGGATATCTACCATATTTCGCATAAAACGTTTGAACCCTGGAAATACCATCATCTATCTGAGCTATTGTTAAACCATTGACTACAATAGGACTTTTTACTACAACAGATCCTCCAGCTGCCATCGTATTATTTAAATTGGTTTGGTTGTTTGTAACTGATACACTTTTGATATCAGTATCTGTACTTGTATTGCTGTTACCAGTGCTAGCAGATGTGTTAGTCATTACATCAGATGTGTTAACATTTGTTTGATTAACTGATGTAGCACTACTAGTATTTGCATTCAAAACCAATGCTAAACTAAAAAATAATAGCAATGATAAAAACAATTTTCTATTAATTATAACGCCTCCCAGCGGTATAAATCAAATAAATAATATTTGATGTATACTAAACCTATAAATAAATCACATTATTATCCCTTATAAATTCTTCGGTTTAATTCCCAAAAAAGGGCCTCAATTGAGCTATTTTTTTAATTTAAGACCAGTTAAAAGCTTATTAATATAAGGTTATTATGGATAAGCCTACTCTGTTGGTATTTTCAACAAATAAAGTCATTTAAATCACTATATCCCTATAGCAGATGCATTTATTCATTTTACAAATTACTTAGAAACTTCAAAATCAAACAAACCCACTATAAAGTGCTGTTGCACATAAAAAAAAGACCTTAAATCAAGATTAAAAATATAAAATACTTTGATTAATTGCGTACATAATTAGGGCATTATTTGGGAATAAGTACATCAAAATCGAGCTTAAAATTTTATACCATTTGGAATGAAATAGTTTACAAGTTTTCAATGTAATGATGATATAATTAATTAGTGTAATAATTGATGTTTTTTTTTAAATTATTCAATTAATCAGAATCATTTGATCTTAGATTATTATAAAATTTTTTATAAGTTTCTTCAATATTTTTTATAGTTTCATCTTTTAATTTAATATTCCGTTCTTTAACGGGAGTTAAATGTTTACTAGGCGTTAAATGCATAATAACCTTAAAAATGATTGAAAAATAGTCTATCACTTGATCATGATCTAATATTGTTATTTCCATATCGGACGCAAATTTTTTTGATTTACTTTTTAAATATTTTATTTCNNTAAATTTGTAACAGCTTTATCTTCAAACTTAAGATAAATTTCTTCCACTCTACCTCTTTTATGAAATTTAGAGATTTTACATGCTACATATTCCAGCATTTTTATAATCCTCCGATTCAAATTTATCAGCATTTTTTACTTATTTTTCATTCTAAATAATTTTGATGGAAATTCAACTAATACTTCGTGAGGTTCTAATATTGAAATCTGATTAACTCTAGAGTAAATAAAAATCAGATATTAATATGTTTCATTTAGATGATAAAATGTATTTAGGAATTAATAAAATAAAATTAGTAAATAATAGAATATTAAATAAATTTTTTT
>PMMY01000160.1:0-1344 GCA_003162655.1 Methanobacterium sp.
ACAACCGTTCATTCGCCATGCCATTGATATTGGACTAGGGGAAATGTCCAGTCAGATCCTTTACAACAATGTTCCAGATACTCTCCAGCATCGTTTAAAAAAATATCTCGATGAAAATTAGTATATATCTATTAATGTCGTATTCGCTCCTTAAATTTGGATTTGATAGTATAATCGTTAACTTGTTAATTTTAGAACTACTAAAAAAACCTCTTAAAGAGTATCTTCAACAATATATTCAAGTCTAAATGTTTTTTCTTTTTTGCACTGGGCATTTTGATTAACTTATTCATCTACCTTATTTAAACAGATATTTATTATAGTATTAAATCTAATATAAAGTAAGAGATTATACAGGTGTTAACGGATGGATCCATTTTATTTATTTGTTCAGAGATTGTTTGGTGCAATAATTGGAATTTTTTTGTTTGTCTCAGTTTACAGGCTATTTAAAACACTTGAAAATAGGGAAATTGCTCTTTCAATGGTTTTTTTACAAAAAAATCGAATCATAAATCTTTTTGGAGTCCTGGTTATTGCTGGTTTATTAACCTTTTTAACTGGTGTAGTTTTTGTATTTTTTGGTAACAGTATAATTGTAGAAATATTATTAGATCTAAATGCTTTAACACTTTTAATATTTACATTTCTACTTCAAAAACTAATGAAGGGAGATGATAACAAATGGAAATAACATCTGTTTTAAATTTAACAATAGCGTTAATTATATTAATATTAACATTTTTTACCCTTTATTTCCCTGTAGTAATCTATTTAAATCTGAGAAAGTATAAAGAAGCATCTTTAGGCTTGATATTCACCAATTTAGAAGGAAGTATAATGGCATTTAAGGTGTTGGGTGTTGCTGTTTTGATCTTCGCCATAGGCAGAATAATAGATATTTTTAATCTAATTTCATTCTCAAGTACATTGGATAATCTGGCTACTATTTTATATTTAATAACAGATATCCTGTTAATATATGCTTTTTACAAATTATTGGTGATAATCCGCATAGGAAAATCTATGGACAAAGAACTCAATGTCCCGTAAAACAATAATCATTTTGTTTCATTCACTTGATCATTATTTAAAGTAATTATATGAAAGTATATTCTATAAATTCTTATTTTAAAACTTATAAGGTTTAAGGGGACATATGCAATGATGTAATAATTATTGAATAAATATTGATTAGATAGGAATATTAAGTGATTTCATTAGATCAAATAAAGAAATTAATAATTTAGTAGATTTATTGGAGGACTTTGATGGGACATAAACAAATAGAAGTAGAAATAGACGATAATTTCCATATCTTAGTGGACGAAGGATTGGAAGATA
>PMMY01000160.1:1354-3126 GCA_003162655.1 Methanobacterium sp.
AAAGTTAATCTTGTTTTTGATGAACAGGTGGTAGAAGATCCAAATAATGAGGAAAATTTTTTGGGGACAGGCGTTCTTGTGATTTGTGTAGGTTTAACTTTTCCTAAAGAATATCTAAAGGATTTTGAAGGACTTTTTTATGAGGTTTTTCCAAGGGGCTAGTTCTAATTTTTTTAATATGTATGGATTTACTTTATGAAGATTAAAAAAAATAAATATGATTGGTATCAACCGAACATTTATATATGACTAAGTACACTATATTAAAATGATAACATTTTAAGATGAATGGAATTAAGATGGTGGATTTCATAACATCTTCAGTGATATCAATCATTTTGATTTAATGCTATTAAATCGAATTGAAATCTAAATTTAAGTTCAACATTGAAAATAATAAACTTAAGAGTGGTGAAAAAATGCTAGCAAAATTCGATTTACAACATTTCTGTTGTGGGCCTAAAGGCTGTGAACTAGAAATAGTTTACGGTGAAATGATAGATGCAGAAGAATAAATTTATTCACTTTTTATTATTTTTTTTAGATTCTTATTTCTTACATCTGAATAAACATAAAAAAAAACAATAATTCGTAAATTTTTTTTTAAGACTATTTTATTTCATTCCTAACTCTATTGCATGCTGTACATGATTCAAGCATCTTTTATAAATATAACTATCGAATACCTATTTAAATAAGAATTTATAGTATCTTAATTAGAAAAAAAATTAGTAAATATCTTTGAAATTATCTGAACAAGTAATCATCTTTATTATATTTTGTTTATTTAACTACTGGGCATGAGATAATTAAACCCATTTTATCCTTTGAAGAATCATATTTTTACACAATTTTGATCTTATCTTTTAAAATGATATAAGATAGGGACATAACCCATATCATGAACAGAAATATAGTTATTCTCTCAAATAATCCACCATATGCGCCATTATTTGCTAATGAAGCAGCACCAAGTCCTCCTGAAATAAAAATCAATGTTGCTGTGATATAAGAAAACCAGGAGAAACCTTTTATATTAGAATATTTTTTTAAACTGATCCCAACAAGTAATACTGAGATTATAGTTAACGCAGCAGTTAAACCGGATAACAGTATGTGTAAAGTACCATGAAGTGTAGCTGCTCCTCCTCGAGGATCTTGTGTGAAAATTAGAACCAATAAGCCCAGAACACCTATAATGACCAGCATAATTGTGGCGCTGTTAAATTTTTTGCTGTTAATACTAGAATCAAGATAGGCTCCCAGTCCGAAAATCAAGAGGAATACATTATAAATACCAAACAAAATATCTAATAATAGTTTATTCGGGGCATTTGCCATTGTAAGTTCGCTAACAGCATTATAAAGAGCACTGTAATCATGTCTAATTGCCCCCCCAATGAAAACTGCAAGAATATATATCAAAGGTCCAATAATCCCGAATAGTGCGTAAACTTTTTTCATATTTACACCAAATAACTTTTATTTAAGAATCTCATCATTTTTCCTAGGTACTCAGTAATATTCTATGTTCTTTAATACTTTGGCTTCATTTATTTTAATCTTTATCATTATTTATTAGTAAGATTACCATTGAATAAAAAAATATTACTCACAAAAATGAGTGGTAGGAAGTATAGAATCTAAAAATAATTATTTTAATTAAAAAGATTCATAAATTAAGCATATAATTACTAGCAAACAATTTGGAATCGTATTTATGAAAAAAATTTCTTCTTACATCCCGGTAACACAATGGACCAGATCTTACA
>PMMY01000017.1 GCA_003162655.1 Methanobacterium sp.
TTATGTTTAGCCGACATATTTTTTGACGCGGTTTCGAGATATTCAACCGAAAGATTTTTTTTTGTTGGAATATTGAGGTAACAAACTCCGATACAATATGCCAGATTAGCATTATCCGGCAACTTTTCATAGAGCTGCAGATAGTAGGTAAGAGCATCGGAGTAATCTTCATTCATCAAAAAGTACTCCGCTTCAAGGAAAGATTCCTGAAGCTCTTTATTTTCCTGGGCGTATATTGGAAAAATGAAAACGAATGTAAAAAACAGACAAAGTACTCTTTTGCTCATAAGCAGAGATTTTGACAAACAAATTTATTAAAAAAATAGCAAAAGAATTGTTAATCATGCTTTATTTTATGAGAATGACCGGCAAAAACCGGTCATATCTACGACTTTCTATTTATTACTATTCTTTTCATTTCTCCTCTTCCAAAATACCAGAAAGAGACTTAAAATGCCGGCCCCTATTAGAATCCACAGTATCCAGAGATTGTTTTTCCAGAAACCAGAATATTTTGTCTTTAATCCTTCTCCGGAAATATCTTTTGAAGAGACGAGATCTGCAATGGACCTGTTTACACTGGCCTCAGAATATTTTCCCTTATTATTGAAGAGATAGGAAAGCAACTCCTCAGGTGTATTAATTCCTTCTTTTTTCAGGTCAATAGATTTCAAAGCAGATGTCAGGGGTTCCTCGGAATGATCTATGAGGTCCTTGAGATACTGTTCAACTTTAGTACCGGGTGAAGCGCTGATCATCACCAATATTTCAGATATCTGACTCTGTGTAAGTCCATGCTTGAGAGCTTCCTCAATAAATGCCTGTAACCATTCCTCCCTGGTTTTAAAACTTCTCTGATCCAATGCTGCCAGTGTTTGACGGATAAGGTCTCCGTAAGCTGACTTTTCACTAAACGTCAGAATTTTCTTTTTCAGCACTGTAATGGAAGGATCAGTATCGGCTAAAACGGCTGCAGCAATATTATTCAGATCATCAGGACTAATTCTTCCTTCGCTCTTTGACGCAACATATTCCTGAAGTTTAGTCCAGTTCATGATATTCTCTTTATAAATATCGAGATCTGTCAGAATTTTGTTTATTTCGCCTGTTGTATGTTTCGCAAGGTAGTCTACAGCTGCCTGGGTAAGGACATTATCCATAACCGCGACCCGCAGAGCCAGTTTATCCACCTCGTCTGATTTTATGCCATGTTTGGCAGCATCCTCCCTGAGAAGAGATATATAATCATCTATTTTACCAAACTGCTTATTTTCAATATCAGTTTCAGCGATGACCTTTAGCAGATCATCCTTAGCCCTGTTTTTAAGCATTGTAGAAAATGATGCGATCTGTTTGCCTGAGATAATTCTGTCGTATTCAGGACGCTCTACCGGTTGTTCCGTCAGATTGTTCTGTCTTGTAACCAGCACTTCTGTCGTAGTTGTGTTATTAAACCTGTCGGTAAGTTTAAAAACCACACGGTTGTTTCCCTTGCCGGGAACCATCTTATAATTGAATGTTGAATCGAGGATCGTGAAGTGTTCAACAGATTTTAATGAGNNCTATTGTATCGCCATGTGTAACAGAAATTGTTTTATTAGTCTCAACCTTGAGATCAGCTATAAAATCGGTTTTCGGAAGTATTGTTCCGGGTACTGAAAAGCTATCGGAAGGGTGCAAAAGGGGCAAATCCAGATTCCTGACCACCTTTTCGCTTCCTTCTCCCTCATAGGTAACTTGATAATCTCCCTGTGGCAGCTGGAACTCATATTCTCCTGTTTTAGGATCTGAATAAACGATAACTATCTTATTCGGGTCATTAATATTCAAAGCACTTACCTTCACGCTGTCATTAGCGCTGTTTACCAGGTCAGCTACTTTTACCATTCCTTTTATAAAGAATTTTCTTGGATGTTTGTCAGAGAAGATCTCTACTTTGTATATATCCTGTTTCCCATATCCTCCGGCAATCTCTTTTGATATGTAGCCTTCATNNTCATAGGCTTAAAGAAAATATCATCATCAGTTGTATTCAGCGGAAAGCCTATGTTAAGGGGTGCTGACCACTCTCCGTTAGGAAGCAGGTTTGAATAAAAAATATCATAGCCTCCCATATTAAAATGTCCTCTTGAGCTAAAGAAAAGCGTTTTATCATCGGTGCTCAGAAAAGGCGATTCTTCATTATAAGGAGTATTAATGACAGGTCCAAGATTTACTGCCGGACCCCAATCACCGGTACTGTCGCGATTTGAAACATAAATATCAAGACCCCCGTAGGTGCCTTTGCGATTGCTGGTAAAATAGAGTTTTTTNNTATGTTTTCATTTAGCTTTACCATCGGAGACCATGTTCCGTTTTCAAATCTGGATGTGTAAATAATTCCATCATAGTCAGCAGAACTGTACAGGTAAAGATCCTTGCCGTCTTTTGAAAGGCAGGTAGGGAAAAGATCACGGTCGACTTTAAGCAGCTCATTCATATTTTGAGGACCAGACCATACTCCGTTGACTTTTGTGGAATATAGAAGAGCATCATAAAATGGNNGGGGCATTTTCATAAGCTCCTTGGCATTCAGACATGATTGTATCTGCAAATTTACTATTGTAGTATCGTATACAGATGCATTCAGGTTCTCACGGAATTTATAATAAGCTTTTAATGCTTTATCAATTTGATTATTAATGCGATAAGCATTGGCAAGATAATATAGCGCATCGTAAGGAGCTCCGGTTTCGTTGAATTTCCCTTCCTTGTAGTTTTCATTTATTTTTTTAACCGCATCTTCGAGGTAGCTGATGGCCTTAG
>PMMY01000247.1 GCA_003162655.1 Methanobacterium sp.
TAATATCCAGTTCTAATTTCCCTTCTAATTGATTTACCAGACTATTTACAAGTTGAAGTCCTAGTGTTTTTGAACTTTCTAGATCTACTCCTCCAGGTATTCCTATTCCATTATCAGCAATGGTGAGTTCCATTTGATCCTGGTTGGACTTGAGTTTAATGGATATTCTTCCGTTCAATTTTGGAAATGCGTATTTAACGCTGTTGGTTACTAGTTCATTGATGATCAGTCCTAAAGGAATGGCTGTGTCTATGTTTAGATTAATATCCTTTATATCCAGTACAGATTCAATGGAACTGTTTATAATTCCATAAGAATAGAATATGTCTAAAATAAGTTTCTCAATGTACTCTCTGAAGTTGATATTATCCAGACTTGAGGACTGATAGAGTTTTTCATGGATTATTGCCATGCTTTTCACCCGGCCCTGACTTTCCTTTAAAACACCAACTGTCTCATCTAAATCCTCAAACTGTATCTGCAGATTCAACAAGCTAGAAATAATCTGCATATTATTTTTTACCCTGTGATGGATTTCTCTCAGAAGCACTTCTTTTTCGGCTAAAGAATTTTTAAGTTCTTTTTCGTCTCTTACTTTCTGTAAGGCCATTGTATAGAAATGTGTTAATCTCAATATGGCTTCAAGATCCTTTTCAGTGTAATCTCTTGTTGAATTGGAAATGGATATCATACCAACTAACTCTTCTTTCAACATTACGGGCACAGATAAAAAATTCTTTACTTCAAATCCATGCGAGTCAATATATGCTGGATGAAATGGAGCATTGTTAGTAAAAAATCCTTCCTTAATATTTAAACTATGACCCATAAGACCATCAGATATTTCATCTTCCATTAGTTTTAAGAATGATCCATGATGTTCTTTATGGGGCATGGAAGGTATCGTGGATAAAACAGCCATATCATGAGTATCGGGGATTATTTCCCCCACGAATCCCATTGTGCTTCCGGTTAATTTTAATGATTCGAAGAGTATTGTATCTGCAATATCTTCCAGACTGGTTTGTTTGGAAACCAGAGGAGTATATAGTTTATTTAATGCCTGATTGACTTCCAATTCCCATTTGAGATCCTCATTCTGTTTCTTTTGTTCGGTTATGTCAACTATTGAGCTGATATATTCCTGAACTCCTGGAATTTTGTCCACGGTAATTTGTGCGTTTATTATTTCACCCTTCCGATTTGTGAATCGGGTTTCATACTGAGACGGCGCCAATTCAGGATTCTCTTCCCTCTGTTGATGGTAACGTATCATCAGTTCAATATCTTCAGGGTAAACAAATTTCATCCAGTTCATATGCCCCTCAACTTCCTCACGGCTGTAACCTGAAAGATGTTCTGTCTCTGAATTCATCATGGTGATGATNNAGTTACGTCCATGAACATGCCTGAAAGTATATTATCTTCTAAAATGGCACTCACCAGTACGTTAACTGTTTGTCCATTTTTACCAATGGTTTCCATTTGGTAATCGGTTACTTTATATTCTTTTTGAAGTTTATGTATTAACCGGAGTCTGTCCTCCGGATTCTTGTACAGTTCTTTGATATTGTGATCCATCATCTCCTCTACACTCTCGTAGTGGAAAATATTTACCATAGCAAAATTGACAAATATGATATCACCATTAATATTGGTTTTAAAAACTCCTACACTGGAGTTGTTAACCAGATCCCTGTAATTTCTTTCTGTTTCTTCTAAAGCTTTTTCCCTTTTTTTCCGTTCTCTTATATCCCTGGCGATAGATAGGATATATTTTTCACCCCTCATGGTGAATAGATGGGTATTAATCTCTACAGGTAGTGATTTATCATCTTTTGTTAAGTGTAAGGTTTCAAAAGTTGTTTTTTGTTCATTGAAAAGCTTTTCCATGTTCAAAGGTATTCTGGAAATGTTTTCAGGATGATCAATGTCCCTTGGACCCATACGACTTAGTTCTTCCCTAGTATATCCTAAACTTTCACATGCAAGATCATTCACTTCCTGGAAGTTACCAGGATATTTGTCCTCCAATTGGTGGAGGAACATGGCATCGTTAGCGTTGTAAAATACTTCACGAAACTTTTCTTCACTCTCTTTTAGCTCTTCTTCAATCTTTTTCCTTTCAGTAACATCTTGAATTGTCCCATAAGCAAAAGAGTCATGATTTTCGGTGGCCTTGACAATTCTAATACGAACAACCATGTTAAGAGTCTTCCCATCCCTGCGGATAATCTTGTGTTCTAATTCTGTGCCAAAAACAGATCCTCCGGTTTCTAAAGATTTTTTCATGCCCTCTGAAATAAATTGAATATCGTCGGGGTGTATAAATTTATTAAAATAATCTTCAGCAGACATGGTATAACCGCCTTCCATATCTGCTGAGGTACCTAACATGGTGTAGAAGCGATCATTGAATAGGTACTGATTATTAGACAATTTAAATTCCCAGCTTGCCAGATTTGCCATCTCCAAAGCATTCTCCAATTGATCTTGACTCATCATTAGTGCTTTTTCAGCCTTTAAAATCTCATCAATATTTTCAACCATTTAATAATATTCCCCCATAATCAAATTCTCAAATCCCACGACTTAAAAATGAAAGAACGATTTTTATGTTTTATTTTAATATTTTTAAATAAAAATTTAATTGTATTCTATCTTTATCGAAATGTTTTTATGAATAAATTTTTTAATGTAATGTATCCTTTATTCATACCTATTCAACACTAGTTATAATAGTTATATATCCTAATTAGATTATAATTCTGAAAGTATTAGACACGAATATTTGGTTAAAAAAATGGGGATCATAAAAAAAATATCATTAACAATTTTAGTAGTTCTGATTGTAATTTTGGGCTTAGTAGCAGTACAAAATATTATAGGAAACTATAATTATTCCCAATCGTCCAGTTTAACTTCTCAATCTGCAGAATCTGTTGTTTACATTCAAAATGGGGTTACGGGTCAGGTCACAATAACAGATCCTTTCCTAAACAGAACAACTAATGTCAATATAATCTATTATCCATTGGATACAGGATCAGGGTTTATTGTTAATAGTAATGGATATATTATAACTGCATTACATGTTGTTGGTGATCTTGATTCACTTAACAATCAGACACTTAAAAGAATGGATAACAGCGATGTCCAGCATTACATTGAAAGAGCCGCCGTTAAAGGTTATGTATCGGAGTACAACCCTGATTTAAGCTATGAACTGGCCAATAATGTTTCTGGTAACTCACACCTTCATCTTGATCTTAACACCACAACTGATATCTTAAATCGAAAAAATCTTTTGAAAGTCCAAACAGCCCAACAGCTAATAAAAGTCAATCTACCCGGAACAAGCAGTACAAGTCTCAATGCAAGTATAGTGGATGTTGGAAATCCCAGTACAGATGATGATATAGCACTTTTAAAGATCGAAACCCCCCTTAAAAACCTGCCTAAATTATCTGTTAATTCAAAAAATCCGGGAATATTTGAAGGAGTCCATATATATGGATATCCTGGAATAGATAATGCAGTTAATTCAAATTATAATCCATCCGTAGTAACTCCATCCTCATCATCAGGGTTAATCACATCAGAAACATTCAAAAACGGCACAAATTCAAATACGTTCAATTTCAGTACCATATATGAAAACATAGCAGACTGGTACAATGTAATTTTAACCCCAAAAACATCCCCTAACAGCACATTATATTATGGAACAACTGCAGTGACAACAAGTGGTTACAGTGGAGGTCCTGTTGTCGATTCCAAAAACAACGTGCTGGGAATAATAATATTCAGTATAGGATCTGAAGATGCATTCAAACAGAATATCAAAATAACATCAAGTCTGTTCCTTTCTTCACAGAACATCATAAAGATATGCAAAAAAAATAACATTCCCTTAAAAGTAGTGTAATTAAAAAAATACACGGTAAAAGAAGAACATAATAAATTACTGTGAATGGATATTTATAAGTTATTATAAGGAGAATTCAGTTTATGATTATCATCAAATCTCCGTATCAACTAAATGAGACTCTCGGTCGGTTACTAAAGGTACTAGTAGAGCATGATATGACGATCTTTGCAATAGTTGATCATTCAGGTGGAGCCGCTCAATTTGATCTTTCTATGCCAGATACCAAACTTATTATTTTTGGTAATCCTAAAGGAGGCACAGATCTCATGTTGACAGATCCAAATTTTTCTATAGATTTATCTCTTAAAATAGTATTAAGAAACAATAATGGAGAAACAGAGATATTTTACCAATCAATAGGGGAATTAGCTACAAGATATAATGTATCAGAGCTCAATGAGAATATTATAAAAATGGATAAAAATATTGAAAAGTTAATAAATCGTGTGATAGAATAATATGATCCATTAAATTATTTGATAAAAATATGTTATAATATTATAATTTTAAGATTTATGGGTGTAAATCTATTACTTTACTTTAAGGGGGATTTATTTTTGTTTTACAGAAATTTTGGAAAAACAGGTAGGAAAGTTTCAATACTCGGCTTTGGATGCATGAGGCTTCCCATATTGGATGGGAGAACTGACAAAATAAATGAACCCCTGGCAACTGATATGCTTCACCATGCAGTAGATCTTGGTGTAAATTATGTAGACACAGCCTATCCATACCATGGAACTTCTGCTTATGAGGGAGGTATGAGTGAAATATTGGTTGGGAATGCATTAAAAGGTGGATACAGGGATCAGGTATACCTTTCAACTAAACTACCCACTTGGCTTGTTCAACAGAAGGAAGATATGAATAATTATCTTGATAAACAGCTCAAACGGCTTCAGACAGACAATATAGATTTTTATTTGCTGCACGGTCTTAACAGGGATTTTTGGGATAATTTAATAGATTTTGACGTTTTTGAGTTTCTGGATTCTGCCATTGAAGATGGAAGAATAAGATACGCTGGTTTTTCATTTCATGATGAATATGATTTTTTCAAGGAAGTTGTAGACTCATACAACTGGAGTTTCTCTCAAATCCAATATAATTACATGGATGAGGAGTTTCAGGCTGGTAAAGCCGGTCTTGATTATGCATCGTCAAAGGGTCTGGGAACCGTGATCATGGAACCACTTAGAGGTGGCTGTCTCACAAATAACGTTCCCCCTGATGTTCAGGCCATATGGGATAGTGCTGAAGTCCATAGAACTCCTGCCGAATGGGCTCTGCGGTTTCTATGGGACCAACCCGAAATAAATGTAGTTTTAAGCGGTATGAGTACTATGGAACAGGTTATTGAAAATTTAAAAACCGCAGAAAATGGAAACGTTCACACCCTNNGATGGAAACATCCATATCCTAACAGATAATGAGCTGAATCTGTTCAATAAGGTAAAAGAAATTTATAATGAAAGGATTCATGTACCATGTACAGCCTGCAATTATTGCATGCCCTGTAAAAATGGAGTGGATATTCCATTAAACTTTAGCCTTTTAAATGATGTTTATATCTACCAGAACATGGGAAAACCATCAGGAAACTACTCCTTTCTATCAGCAAAAAAAATGAGTGCTTCATTTTGTGATGAATGTGGCGAATGTGAGGAGAAATGTACTCAAAACATTCCTATAAGAAAATATCTTAAAGAAACCCGTGAAACCTTTGAAAGGAATGAATAGAGAAATTATCTTAAAAAAATATTCTTTTTATTTTACCTCGATCAATATAAAAATAAATGTTTAATTTCTTTATATATATTAAAAAGCATTGAAAACAGCATCAATTAACCTGTAGGAGTTTTTAGAAACATCAGAGTTTCCAAGCCATTCCGGAATCTCGTAAACAAATACAGGAGTTCCGGTAGCAACAATTGGATCGTCAATTTGGGTAATTGATGATCCTTCAGGTGCTTGATCTCTGTTTCTGGTGTAGTAATTGAAATCTGGTAGAATTTTATGGACTGATTGACCCAGGGCTAATGATTTTGCATCCATACTAGGAGTTGCTATGTAATAGCCGTTACCATAACCCTGTTCATGGTCATGTACAATTATTACCATACTGTAATCTGAATTTTTAATGTCAGGTATTACATATTGAGCAACCAGATCTTGACCATTTTGACGGCCAACTGTGAAGTCTTGAGGATCTAGAGTGACTTTCACTTGATAATTCACAATTTCAACGTTATGAGTTTCTGCATATGATTTAACAACATCGGGTACTACATTTTTAGCTGATAATTCCCTGGGATGCATTCCTGTTACAACCGCAATTTTAGTACCAGATACCCCCGGATGCGTATAAACTATCTTACTAACAGAACCAAGATTGTTAGAGCCCAAAAGGGTAGATGAATTTTCTATGTTGGCCCATGCATATGCTAAAACAACTGTAACAGCAAAGATAATAAGTACCACAAGAAATTTGGATTTTAATCCCCTTTTCTCACTCTTTTTAGGATATTTATTCCTGTTATAATAATCATCAAGGTTGTTGTAAACCTTTAATACTCCACCACAGTCACATGTGGAATAAAAATCTTCTGGTGATTCACCTGGTTGAAGCTCATAACACTTCTCACATTTATCACAGCATAAATAAGTCACAACGATCCTCCAATAAAAATAAATAAAACATTATTTATTTTATTACTAACATCTTGTTTTAGTTCTATTTATATTAAGCATAGAAAAAGCTTTATCATTATATGTGAATAAAAATTATTTCATACGCCCCATTCTCCATAAGGAAATCCTTTGAAGATTTTATGCTATACATGGCAAATTTTTAAGGTTTTAATTATTAATAATTCTCTTATATTATTATGTGAATCATGAAATTCTACGTATAAAATTTCTCAAATGCCATATTACATGAGCTAAAAACGGCTCCTGTGAAGGCAATCTTCTACAGCAAGATCTTGCACATTCCTTACAGTAGCCCTTACATAATTCAATATCTTTTCTAACAGTTTCAATTTCAGTTCTTGGAGCGTATTCCACATATATAGGAATACCTATTAATATAAGAATAATTCCTGTCATAATTTGATTAATGGAACACTGAGACATGATATAGATGGTGATTATAATTCCTAAAACTGGTATAACCCTCGGAAGTTTAATACCACCACCAATATTCTTTCGGAGTGGGAATAGGGATATGCATGTGACTAAGTAGCAAAAAAGCATCGTAAAGACTGAAAGTATAATTAGCTGGCTTATGGTACCGAATATAGCTGCTATTAATGTGATTGTACTTTGTATTAAAAGGGCAATATATGGTGTGTTGTATTTCAGATGAACCTTTGCAAAAAAATGAGGAAACAAACCATCTCCTGCCATTGCATAGGGAATTCGTGCTGAACAAAGGATACCTGCTTCATCAGAACCCGAAATAGAAAAAAGAGCACCTACAGTTAAAATAATAGCCCCTAATGTTCCTATGATAGCAAAACCTGCTAAAGATAGTGGTGAGGTTGCTTTAGAAAGTTCCATCCATGGCACAGCTCCTAAAACCACAAAATTAGTTATCACATAGAACAATGTTATCACAGTCATGCCCACACCTATAGCTAGGGGAATAGTCTTTTTAGCATCAATTATCTCATCTGCAGGAACATTAACCAGT
>PMMY01000181.1 GCA_003162655.1 Methanobacterium sp.
TTAAAATTAAAAATCTAATAAAAAATTCGACAAAAATAATATTAAAGGCAAATTTATATGATCTTAAAAATTTTTATCAAAATTTGAAATATGAATAATTATAGATTTAAAAAAAATAAATAATTAAATTCCTTCACCCCTCACTACTGGATATTCATATCCTAACAGATTATCTATAAGAATAACACGTGTATAATTTTCTTTCTTTTTGGACATCTGATTGTAATTTATTTTAATTGTATCAGACCCAATTACTATTCTTTCAATTGAAGGATCGGTATCTCTATCATACATTTTTTCTTTGTCTATCTCAAACTCTATATTTACCCATGAAACATCCATTAATATCACCACGCTTAATTTATCCATATATAAATAACTTTTTTTAAAATTTAAATCAGCAACAATATATTAAACAAGAACTAATAAATTTTTTTCGATAATTCCAATTATTGAAAATCATTCAATTTTTTTTTAAATTGAATATTGTTTTTATTTAAGAATAATAAATCTTATAAAACANNGGTGAAAGCCAGGCAAGAAACAGATATACTTTGTATTCTAAGATAGCTAAAGAGGAGGGATACATTCAGATTTCAGATATCTTCCTTACTACGGCGGATAATGAAAGAGAACATGCAAAATGGCTATTCAGGATGATCCAAAATTTGAAAAAAGAATTTGGAGATGTTGAATCAACTACTGTTGAAGCAGAAGCCCCCCTAATAATGGCAAGCACACCCGAAAATATAATAGCTGCAATTGCTGGTGAACACTATGAAAACAGTGAAATGTATCCTGAATTTGCAGATGTAGCAAATGAAGAGGGATTAGATGATGTTGCTGTAAGGCTGAGAGCAATAGGAAGGGCAGAGGNNATGTAGCTGTACGGCTAAGAGCAATAGGAAGGGCAGAGGAACATCACGAAGCAAGATACAAACAACTCTTAAATGTAGTTGAAACTGGAACTGTACTAGAAAAAGACCACGAAGTTAAATGGCTCTGCACAAAATGTGGTTATGTTCACACAGCAGCTAAACCACCATTAAAGTGTCCTGCATGCGACCATCCAAGTAAATACTATCAAATATTATGTGAGGAGTACTGATTTAAATGTTAGAAAAAGGACAAATTTTCAGGTGCAATACCTGTGGAAACATGTTTGAATTGATATACGTAGGCGGCGGAACATCCACATGCTGCGGAACAGAAATGGAACTCTTAAGTGACGCACCAAAGGATGTTGGAGCTGAAAAACACATACCAATAATCGAGAAAACAGATTCAGGTGTTAAGGTGAAAGTTGGAAAAGTAGCACATCCTATGGAAGAAAAACATTATATAGCATGGATCGAAATCATTACTGACAACGGAACCCAAAGAGCATTTCTAAAACCTGGAATGGCACCAGAAGCAGAGTTCATGGTTAATGACCTCAGCAACTTAAAGGCAAAGGAATACTGCATAATACATGGACTTTGGAGATCAATGGACTGATTTGTCTACAGATGTAATCTTTAGATTAAATTCTTTAAACTTAACAAAAGTTAAGTTGATCTTTTTTATTTTTTTTTAAATAACTTCCTATCGACTCTATATCAATTAGAATCAAGTTATTGGAAAATTGGGTCATTTTTATAACATCATTTCCCTTCAATGATTGTTAATGAGATCATTCATTTTAATCAAATTGGCTACAAGATTTAGTATCTTTGTAGAATATAGTTCTAGCTCAAGAATGCAAAAAAAAATATCTGACTTTGGATTAGAATGGAATTAAAATAACTGAAAAAATGATTGTAATCAATGCAGATTAATGGCTTTTTTTAATGTATAACAGGCAATTATAGGTTTATTTA
This sequence comes from Methanobacterium sp., assembly GCA_003162655.1. Classification (GTDB taxonomy): domain Archaea; phylum Methanobacteriota; class Methanobacteria; order Methanobacteriales; family Methanobacteriaceae; genus Methanobacterium_B. Next base: position 1,860 of record PMMY01000181.1, read on the forward strand.
TGATTTTGAAGTTTCTAAGAAATTTGTACAGAGAATAAATGCATTTAATATAAGGATATATTGTTTAAAATGACTTCATTTGTTGAAAATACCTACCAAGTAAGCTTATCCACAACACCCTATTTCAATAAGATTTAACCTAGTCTTAAATTAAAATAGCTCAAAGAATGCTTTTTTTGGGAATTAAAACCAAAGCTTTTATAAATGATATAAGGTGATTCAATAATAGGTTGATAAACATCAAAATGATTGCTTATTTGATTTATATCAACANNCAACAGTCAATCAGACAAATATTAGTACATTTGATACTTCAGTAGGAGGAAATGTACTCGCTAACTCAGCTATAAAAAATGACATCCCACGAACTAGTTTAAGTAATCAAATTTTCCAAATGACAAAGCACGGTTCTGTAATACTAAAATTTGGAAATGGCCATGGCCCTAAACTACTCATATCAGTGGGAATCCATGGAAATGAACCACAAGCCAATATTGCTGCTATGAAATACCTAGAATACATAAAAGACAAAAAATTCAAGGGAACAATATACATAATTCCATTCGATATTCCAAAAGATACAGCTTTAAACACCCGATACTACAAAGGATTGGATCCGAACCGTATAGCCAATAAAAAAGGTAGTCCCAGCTGGAAAATAGTCCAATTCGCAAAGAACAATGGGATAAATTATTTAATAGATGTACATTCTGGAGGAGGAGTAGGTAAAAACGGATTTATATATCACAACAAGGTATCCACCAAAAATGAAAAAAAATGGATATCCTACATTGTATCAAAAACAAGAAGCTATAAGGGTGTTGATAAAGCAGATAATCCCGGCATGATTCGTATCGCTTCACATAACTATGGTATCAATAGTATAACATTAGAAACAGAAAGAGATACTACACCTCTCATGTCTGCTGCTGAAGCAGAATTCAAAATGATTCTAGCAGCGACAAAATACTTAGGATTTCCCTGAATTAACAATCTGCATTAAATCCTTCAAACCTAAAATACGTTTTTCTTTTTTTACGAATGAAT
>PMMY01000229.1:0-1160 GCA_003162655.1 Methanobacterium sp.
ACCCACCTTCCTGTTTTATAAATCTGCAGTCGGCACGATCTTCGAAAATATTTTTAGCTGTCGATTTGGCAACTATATAAACTGGTTTGTCAACATCTCCGTTAAGTAACCATTCTTTATTGCTTCTTTCAATATTCCCTCCGGGTTGTGTCTGAAAATAAAAATACGGAGCATAACTGTAAAAACCTGTAGTTGTTACATATACATCCTCATTAGATATGCTTTTATAGAAATTAATAGCCGGGGCCTGAGAATATCCCTCAATTTTGGGAACAACGATTGCAAGATAGAAAAAGATGCAGAATGCTGACGATGAGAATAAGATTATGATTCCTTTTAATACCGNNCCCTTTATATATGGAATCAGAATATCTTTGTACCTGGCTACGAGGGTCAGGGCAATCAGGCAGATTGATATTATAGTCCCTGATATCATCAGTATCCATAGCACATATTTTTTTAATTCATCTTTATTTTTTGTGAGCCGGTATATATAATATGCGGCAAAAAATGAAAGAGGAAAGTAGGAAAGCGATGAATAGTGTACGATTTCTGTTTTGACTATAGTAAAGAGGATCATTACAACCCAAAACAGGATAAGCATCCATTTGAGGAAATAATTGACATCCTCAGTATCATCATTGCGATATCTGAGAAGAACAGGCAATGCCAGAACGGAAAGAGGAAAGCATCCAAGAAAGACTATTAAAAAATGATAATATATGGGACCGGCGTGTTCTGCAAGAGGTTTCAGGAACAGATCGGCCTGATATTTAATGAACTCCCTTAAAAACCAGAATCCGTTATTGATCATCTCNNTTGTAATAAGTAAACCTACCGGTCCTTTGGTAAGTGTTGCCAGACCAATTGATATTCCGGCTAAAAGTGCATATTTAAAGCCTTTGGTGCCTGTAGTGCCTGTAATACTTTTGGAAACAAAAGACAGAGAGAGGAAAATGAAAAAGTTAAAGAAAGGGTCAATTATGCCTGATTTGAAGTAAAGATGCGGCAGGAAGGAACCTAAATATACCAGGGCCCAAATCAATCCGAACTTTTCATCGAAAAGTCTCTTACCAATAAAATACAATAAAAGCAGGGAAAATATTCCGATTACTGCATTAGGAAAACGTGCAGCGAATTCATTAATGCCGAATAACTTC
>PMMY01000229.1:1191-1384 GCA_003162655.1 Methanobacterium sp.
GTTCACCAAAAGTTTCCATTTATAAATACCTGTCCTGGTAAAAAAGTACAGAAATGAAACTCTTAATACCCCAAACCCGTATTTAACGCTCCTTCTGAAATTAATGCTCGAGGCTTCTTCAAAATATTTTGTAGGGCATGTCAGTTCTGCTATTGCGTAACCATTGTAGAAAATAAGAGCAATCATCTCATTG
>PMMY01000229.1:1402-2860 GCA_003162655.1 Methanobacterium sp.
CGTTTGAATTTAAGTCAAAATTTATTTTTTTCAGTACTTCACTTGAATATGCCCTGTAACCAGTATGATACTCGGTGAGCTTTTCATTCATTAAAATATTCTGAATCATTGTAAGTATCCTGTTCGAGAAGTATTTATATTTAGGCATTCCTCCGTTCAGNNCCTATAACACTTACCATAGCCGGAATAAGTTGCGGCGAATACTGATAATCAGGATGTAACATCACCACTATATCGGCTCCCAATTCCAATGCCTTTTTGTAGCAAGTTTTTTGATTACCACCGTAACCTTTGTTTTCTTCATGCTGGATAATATGCTTTATGCCAAGTTTTGTTGCTACTTCAAAAGTACTGTCGTTACTGCAATCGTCAACAAGTATAACTTCATCCACAATATCCAGTGGTATCTCCCTGTAAGTTTTTTCGAGAGTTAAAGCTGCATTATAAGCAGGCAGTACAACAACTATTTTCTTGTTCTTATACATAAACTTTTTTATAGTACAAAATAATTAATCCCAATATTAAGAGAATAATAACTGATCTGAATGCCCATGTTTTAAAAACATCAATTGGCGGAGAAGGATCAACCTTCAGAATCCATTTATATCTGAATACAGGGTTGAGGAAATATAAGGTCCCATCGAGTCATTCAATCTCATTCCTTATATAAGTATCCTCTTTGCTAAAGTAATAAGATCCATTATTACTATTCTCTGTACTTTTTTCTATAATACCCTGCTGACCTATGAATTTTATTGTTTTTACATTCTTGTTCAGTTTGAGAGAAATGGTATCATTCTTAATTTTATATTCAATAAGCTTTGGCAGATTCATCAGTGCGCTCTTTTTAGCTTCATTGGTTCTGTATTTATCCAGATTAAGTTTTACCGAGAAAGAATGCCCCCTCTTAAGAGCATATAAAATGGAATCCCTTGCCAGAACCGTATTAATTATGTTAAAGCAGGAAGCACACTCAACTGGATTTTGCAGATTATGAGAATNNTTCGATCAGGTTTTTCAGATTATGAGTATCATCATCAGCCATTAGAAAAACAGGATGTCCGTTTGAAAGAATTGTATCATAAAATGAAAGGAAAAGGTACTTATTATCTATTACTTCAAGGCAGTTGTAATTTGTAAGGTATTTTAGATCATTAAAGGAAAGAGCAGCCCGAAGAATGGGATGAACCAATGTTAATACCACTGAAGTATCTTTTTTCAACTGATTAATAACGAATTGTTTATTGTCTAAGGTCTGTCTGAAAAAATAATCAAGCCAGCTCACCTTTTTAGCATTCAATACTAACTGATGGTTTTTATAATACTGGTAACCATGCTCATATCCTGGAACGTACCATTCATGTTTGCTTTCATATGAATTTATGTTCTGATAATCAGAGATCCCAATTATATTATAACCCAGATATGCATACAAGCTGTCTAAATATTGGGTATTTC
>PMMY01000296.1:0-679 GCA_003162655.1 Methanobacterium sp.
TCGATAATTCATACATATTTATTGATTAACTTTAAAACTCTTCAGAATCTATGAAAATTATTAAAATCCATTTCTATCAATTAGTATAATAATTTAAAGGATTAAACATCAATTGATTTTATTTATTCGAAATATAAATTTTTTATTATAGTGCTAATAGTAATTAGATTTTAATTTTTTTTAGTTAAACTTTTTTCTGGATATATATTCCAGTTAAACATTGATAAAATTCAATCATTTTTTTAAAAGGATTTTAATATTAATAAATTAATATCTACATGAATACTTATCTTTAACATTATTTAATATTACACTAACAAGAAGCAATATCTGATGTTAATTATATAAAAACAGATCTAGTGGAATTGATAATGGGCGATAAAATTATTTTAATCATAATTAAGCATAATAGTAACTAGAAGTGGAGTTATTGATAACATGGATGTAAGAAAGATTCAGTTGCCAAGGGAAATTCATACAGGAGCAGGAGTAATTGAAGAAACAGGTGCTACATGTAAAAACCTTAGGCTTGATGGTAAAGTGATGGTGGTATCAGGACCTAAAACGCGCCATATAGCTGGAGAAGCTGTAATTGATAGTCTCGTGAATGAAGGATTTGATGTTCATAATATCACAATAAATCACGCTTCTAAGAATTCAGTATTAGAAGTACAGGACT
>PMMY01000296.1:777-6061 GCA_003162655.1 Methanobacterium sp.
TGGATTGGAAGCTGGCACACAGACTTTTAAATGAAGACTACAGCGATTCTGCTGCAGCATTATCTATGATGACTGCAAAGATGACTATAAAATCTGCAGATGCTATTAAGGAAGGTTTAACAGAAAGTGCAGGTCTGGTTGTAAAGGCCCTAATAAGCAGTGGAATAGCCATAAGTATTGCAGGTACTAGCCGACCTGCAAGTGGATCAGAACACAAATTTAGCCATGCACTAGACATAATTGCTCCTAAACCAGCTCTTCACGGCGAACAATGCGGAGTTGGGACTATTATGATGATGTTCCTCCATGGTGGGGACTGGAAATTCATAAGAGACACATTAAAAATTATTAAAGCTCCAACAACAGCTAAAGAAATGGGAATTAAACCAGAATATATTATTGAAGCACTTAAAATTGCCCACACTATCCGAAGTGAGAGATACACAATTTTAGGTGATAGGGGACTTACTGAAGAAGCAGCAGAGAGTCTGGCTGTTAAAACAGGTGTTATTTAACTTTTCGTGAAATTTCTCTATAATTTTTTTTGAAATTAAGTTCCAAATTAAACAAAATTTTTTTCAATTTAATATTTTGAAAATTCAATTAATCTTAATTATATCCATTTATATAATCTGAAGGATATACAGAATCTTAATATGATATTCTATTTGATTAAGAAATTCATATAAATATTTATTAATGTAACAAAATTCAAAACGGGATTAAAACCGCAATTATAAGGTGATAATAATGATAACGCTTATTGGCAAAAGTCTTGCAAATAAAGGTTTAAAATTTATGGATTACGGAGCTACATCTGAATGTGAATCCTGCAGATTTAAAAATACTTGTATTGATCCACTTGAAGTTGGGAGGATGTACATCATAAAGAATGTAAAAAATGGTGAACAACCATGCCTCATTCATGAGGGAGGTAAAGTGAAGGTTGTGGAAGTTGAAAAGGCATACATAAGGGGAGTTATAGATACAAAACAATCATTTGAAGGATCTAAAATAGTTTTTAACCCACCGGAATGTGACGAAGACTGTTCATTACATGATATGTGCTTTCCAGAAGGCCTCTACAGAGAAGACAAGTGTAAAATCATCAGGAACATGGGAAAACCCCGAGAAAAATGTCCAAAAGGACGTGACCTTAATATGGTACTTTTGAAATATTGATATTTACAGATTTATCGAGGAAATTTTTATGGAACTTAAAAAAAGAGTGGGATACGAAGCAGCCAAACTTGTTAATGATGGAGACGTTGTAGGACTTGGTACAGGATCTACTACACATTACTTTATCAAAAAACTTGGAGAAAGGATTAAAACAGAAGAGATAAATATTCTTGGAGTTCCCACATCATTTCAATCATTTTTCCTTGGAAGAGATCTAGGTATTCCAATAACAACTCTGGAGGAACACGACGTTAATATTGCGGTAGATGGTGCAGATGAGGTTGATCCTGAACTTAATTTAATAAAAGGTGGTGGAGCAGCCCATACACTCGAGAAAATTGTTGATGAATCAGCTTCATTGTTTGTTGTAATTGTGGATGAAACTAAAATAGTTTCTGAACTGGGAAGCTTTCCTGTACCAGTTGAAGTAATCCCCCAGGCAACCCGGACTGTGAAAGAACATTTAATAGAAATGGAAGGATTACCAAAACTCAGAATGGCAGAAAGAAAGGATGGTCCTGTTGTAACAGATAATGGAAATTTTATATACGATGTAAAATTTAATATTAAAAATCCGAAACAATTGGAAACTGAAATCAACACCATTCCCGGAGTAATTGATAACGGTATATTCTCCCAGATAGTTGACCAGGTTATAGTAGGAAAAGATACTGGTATTGAAATCCTTAAAAAGTAATTCTATAAAAATACTACAATTATTATTTTTAATAATCCTGCTTTTAAAATATATTTTTTTTTTAATTTATATCAATCAAATCGTAAATCTACCCTTTTATATAATAAGAAATTAAAAAAGCAGCTGCCAGAACCATTACAATGGTTGCTCCGGAAGCTAGGTTAAATATGAAAGATAGAATCAAACCCAAAGATGTAAGTATTATTGCTAAGATAGTGGCTATAATCATTAAGTTTCTGAGGTTATATGTGTATTGTTTGCTTATAGCTGCAGGTATAGTGAATAAAGCTCTAATCAGGATTACACCCACTACTTTTATTAGAACAACAACACTTAAGGCTACTAATGCCAAAAGAAGCATATAAACCAGTAATGCATGTAATCCAACTACATTAGAGAATTCTTCATCAAATGATACTGCTAGAAATTCTCTTCGAAACAAAAAAACTATAGCTATGATAACCAAATCGAGAACAAACATTATATAAAGATCGGTATTAGATACAGTCAAAATACTACCAAAAAGGTAGCTGAAAAGGTCAGGAGCATATCCTGGAGTTAAGTTGATGAATATTACTCCTATGGCCATGCCTACACTCCACAGAATCCCTATCGCCGTATCTTCACTAATATTTGTTATCTGTTTAACTCCACCAATTGAAATAGCAGAGATTATACTAAAGGGAATAGCAGCTAATACAGGATTAACACCTAAAAAGTAGCCCAGACCCACGCCACCAAAAGCTGCGTGGGATATTGCCCCACTAAGTGAAACTATCTTTTTAATAACAACGTAACTTCCCACCACTCCGCATGATATGCTAACCAGCACGGCAGCTATTAAGGCTCTTTGCATAAATTGGTACTGGAAAAGTTCAAGCATCTGATTCACCGTAAATTGAATATTTAATGTTCTTTTAACACCCTATGTGGAATTCCATGGCTTATGAGTTCTATCGGGCAATGATATACCTCTTCCAATCCTTCTGCAGAATCTTCTACAGGCCCATGGTAGTACAGTTTCTGATTGAGACAAGCTATTTTATCAACATGGGTCGATACCGCACCGACATCATGACTAACAAGAACTATGGCCATTTTATTCTTTAATCGTGACATTAGTTCATAGAATGAGTGCTGCATCTCTGGATCTATACTGGCCATTGGTTCATCCATAATCAGAAGTTTAGGATCTCTAACAATAGCACGGGCAATGAAAACTCTCTGCATTTGACCACCAGATAATTTGCTGATTTGTCTATCCTTCAGTTCATCCATTTCCACGTCTTTCAAAGCTTGTATAACTGCCTTATGATCTTGATTGGAATATTTTTTTAATAAACCATGATATCTTCCCATTAACACGGTTTCGAATACATTGATTGGAAAATCATGGTCAAAATCAAGTCTCTGAGGGAGATATCCCATTAAGTCTTTAGCCTTCTTGGGATCTTTTCCAAAGACTTTAACTTTTCCTTCATCCGGTGTTAATAGCCCAAGAATTACTTTGAGTAATGTGGTTTTTCCTCCACCATTGGGGCCTATTATGGCCATAAAATCCTTTTCTTCAATTGAAAAGTTTATGTCATTTAGAATTAACTGTTCATTAAACTTAATAGATAAATGGTTAATTTCAACAGCTTTGAGTGTCATTAGATTAAACTCCTTTTCATCCTTCAGTCATGCTTTAGAGAATTCTATAGCTATATTCTCCATGTTCTGAACGTAATGTTCATCAAGATCATTTACATTTAAGACTTGTGCACCGATTTGTGATGCTATCGACTGCATAAATTTTGGATCATACTGTGGTTCTGAGTATATTATTGTAATATTATTTTGTTTAGCAATATTGACCATCATTGCAATTCTTTGGGGGGATGGTTCCTCATCGTTAATCATAGCTCCTACTTGTGTAAGGTTATAATCCTTAGCATAGTAACCAAATGCTGGATGATAAATTAATATATTAGTACCTTGCTTTCCTTTGAGGAGTTTTGTGGTATTTTTATTGAGATCATCCAATTGTTGAAGATAGTTGTCTCGATTTTTCTGGAAGTAGTCTTTATCTTCAGGATCAATCTGAACCAAACCTTGATAAATATTGTTCACCATAATCTCCGCGTTTTTTGGATCAACATAATCATGGGGATCCATTGAAGTTGATTCATTTTCAGCAGAATTTGGTATTAAATTTATTCCTTGGGATGTGTTCACCACAAGCATGTTTGGATTAATGGCCTTTATTTGATCCATGTAGTTGACCTCAAATTCGATTGGAGTGCCTAATTCTGCATACATTTTGGCATTTGAAACTTGGCTTAATTGATTAGCTAATGGTTCATAAGTATGAGGATCTGCATTAGAAGGTACCATTAATGTAACATCGACCTTATCCCCACCAACAGCTTTAACAAATTCTATTTGAGGACCTATACTCACAACTACGCCTATTCTACCATCATTACCCATCATATTTGTTTTTTTTGATGCTAAATAATATAAAGATGCAAATGCAAAAATTAAAATCACTAAAACAATTATTACCCTTTTCCTGTTCATCTAGACTACACCTTACAAAATATATAGATGTTAATAATATTTATAAATGATGTTAATAAAAATTAGCAATATTTATATAAGAATTATTAAATAATAATAATTATGGTGATTGTAAGTGTATCTTTGAGTAAAAAACTTCTAGAAGATATTGACAGTATACAAAATGAAATGGGTTTCTCAGGAAGATCTGATGTTATACGGGCCAGTGCACGTATGTTAATTGCAGATAATAGGGAAAAAAGTGCCATGACCGGTGATACTAATTCAGTACTCACTTTGATACACAGTCAGGAGGTTGAGGATAAAGTCACTGAAATAAAACACGACTATGAGGATATAATAAACACCCAAATACACAGTCACCTTAAAGAACAGAAATGCTTGGAGATATTCATTCTGGATGGAGATGTTCACAGAATGTACCAGCTTGCTAAAATGTTCGAAACGAGCCGTAAAATGGACTACGTTAAACTGACAGTTGTTTAATACTTCTTACATCAAATATTTCAGTCTAATTCATCCAAATCTAATACGATTTTTACAATTTTCTACCTAACACCCAGAAGTTTCAACATTTCATCAACATCTGTGGTAGGTATTTTACAGCATCCAGCAGCACAAACATATGCTGTAGCCATACCATCAATATTCCCCTTTAACTTTAAAGATTCGGCAATTTTATCCACATCACCGGGATTGTCGGTGTCTTTAAATATAACGACCTTGTTGGGGATGTAATGTTGGTTTAAATTGTTGAACATGTTTAAAGTGTCTAGAGCTCCAGTTTTTCCAACGATAACAATTTCAAATGAGGGTCCAACTTTAAAGTCAACGGCTGTTAAG
>PMMY01000076.1 GCA_003162655.1 Methanobacterium sp.
TTTAAGTACATCTCCAGCTTTAGATCCTACTACATCGTCTTTAGTTATAAATCCGAAGTCAGTATGAAACTCTTGGTCTGCTACCATGTACTTCTTACCTCTTTCATCCATCAAAATACGCAAATATATCACTCCTACTTTTAATAATCAAATAACTTTAAATATATCAAAACAAATTGCATACAATATTAGGTGCTCGTTAAATATCCATTATTTATAATGTTTCTCTTCCATTTGATTAATCATTTCATCATCCATTTTTAACTTTAAATATCTATCAGTTTTAATGGTTTTAAAACCCGAATCAATCACTCTTAAGATTCTCTTAGCTATTTTATCCCCTATACCTTCAACTCTTTTTAGATCTTCTTCAGAAGCATTGATAACAGCTTTTACACTCTTAAACTCTTCAAGAAGTTTCCTGGCTGTTACTGGACCAACATTTGGAAGTGATTCTACTATATAGAGTTGCTGTTCCCATGTTGTTAAGGGCTTCTTTTCTGTTCTTATTTGTATATCTGACTTTTCATGTGTATGCTCTCTGACTGCTATTCTATAGATCATGGCAGCTGTATCTTCAGGAGATCTTGTGGGTATAATTGGTATTCCAAAGTCTACCGCAATGGAGGCCATGGCTCCACGCACAGCATTGGGATGTATAAACCCAGAATAGAGTTCTGAACCCTCAATAATCATTAATGGCTTTTTAAAGTTGTTAACAAGCTCTTTTGCCTGTTTATGAAGTCTTTTATCCATTATAGAACTAATAAAATCACCATTAGTTTTTCTTTCAATTGCTATATCATCGCTCACTTGATAATCGGCAACAGCAAGGTTTTTAACCTTTATATCTACATTTAACCGCTCAAGTTCCCTTAAAACCCTTGAACTACCTTCTCTGGAGTCTGCATAGATCACCGGTCTAAGGCTTTCTAATTCAATTTCACCTTTATTCTCGTCTTTATTTATGTCTAATACTTTAAAATCATTCAGATCTTTCCGATAATTGTTCGAGAGCTGCTTTTTCATTTGTTTTTCCTTGTTGATGCTTGACCAATAATATGACTCATCTCGCGTGCCCTTGGTTATAAGAATGAACATTCTTCCTAAATTTTTACGTCCAGTTCTACCTCTACGTTGAATCATTCTGATCTCAGATGGAACTGGTTCGTAAAGGATAACCAAATCAACTGAAGGTATGTCTATACCTTCCTCAGCAACACTTGTGGATATTAAAACATCGTATTCACCATTTTTAAAGGCTTTAATAATTTCCTTTTGTTTTTTTTGAGTTAAACCCTTTTCATTTTCCCTTGAAGCCTGTCCAAAGAATTTTACAGCGTTAATGTCTTCATCCATACAATGCTGAAATATGTTCTCAACAGAGTCACGAAATTGAGTGAAAATTATTATCTTTGAATCTGATTTTTTAAGTTCTTTTTTAAGGATACTCATTAATTTTTTAAGTTTCGGATGGTCAATTCCCTTTTTGTAAGCCTTTTCTGTGAGGCTAATAGCCATTTGAAATTCACCATCGTTAATAAGTCCCTTAGCAGCTTTTGTCTTTTTTTTCCTGAGGCGCTCGAAGTATTTGTAAAGAGTTGTTGTACCTTGTGTTTCCAACAGTTCAAGTGAATGTAAAATATTTATAACTGCAGTTAAAATGGAAACTGCAATGAAACATTTCTTGGGTGGGTGTAAACTTCGTCCTATTCTCTTTTGTGCCTTTCCCTTGGCTGCTAAAACATCCTTTTTACTCACGTTAGATATAGAACTGATGACTCCCATATTTTTAAGTGTTTTTAGCCTAACTTTCAACGCCTTTTCAAGATGAGATTTTATATCTTTAAGTTCAGGATTAAGCTCTATTTTAACCCATTTTACTTCAACAGGGTTGAAATATGGTTCAACATCTGAATCTTCTTCTTTTTTAATAACAACTTCTTTTATAAATAGGTTTTCACAAACACCTTGGATCTTCTCCTCATCCCAACCCGGAGATGCAGTAAGCCCGAGTACTAGAGGATTTTTGGCTTCTTTCATGTACTTAGATGCAAGATATACGTACGAGTAGGATCCAACTCCTCGATGACATTCATCAAAAACCAAGACTGAAACATTTTCAAGACTGTATCTCCTGGATATTAAGTCCGATTCAACTGTTTGTGGAGTTGCACAGATAATTTGAGAATCATTCCACCGTTTAACTCTCTCATCTGGTTTTATTGCACCTGTTATTGAGGTTACACTAGTCTTTAAAAATTCCCTGAAGCTTTCTTCGTGCTGTACCACTAGTGGTTTACTCGGTGCAAGAACCAATACCTTCGAGTATTTAAAAGTTTTTAACCTTTCAGCAGCCACCAAAGCAGCGACTATTGTTTTTCCAAGGGCTGTTGGAGCCACTATCATAGTATTGCCATTTTTAAGGACATCGGCTGCTAAAACTTGCTGATAAAGTCGTGATTCTATTTTTTCAGCTTTAATCAAAGGGTGTTGTATCCACTCANNCATATTTTATCAGGAAGAATAATAAGTATCAGTCATGGCAATGATCTTTTGCATTTTATATGCTCAACATAATTACTGTGATGATTATTTCAGGAGAAATGAGAAAAAGATCCAAAGGTACACATATCAAAAAGTATGCAGGCAACACACTATTATGATCTGGTAAGTATCCACTTATTAGTCAATTATTTTTTTATTTTTATTAGCAAATATAAAGTTTAAAATTAGAATATAATGGTAGAGAGTTTATTCCTTTGGATCTATAAGTGACCTTGATTTTTTTTAACAAAGTATTTTCCCTTTAAGGAAACCATCAACTCCTTGTCTTTTTATTTTTCTAAGATTTTTTATATTGGCTTCATTGTG
>PMMY01000265.1 GCA_003162655.1 Methanobacterium sp.
GACCACCCCTGCTTGATCAAATATTTACGCAACATTTGAGCATACCAACTTCTTTATTTCTCACTATTTAAATGTTTTCCTTGATTCAATTGGACTCTAAAAACCCAAATATTAACTTAATAAAAATGGGATACAAAATAGGAACCATATAAACACATATTATACAAAAAAAACTTGAATTAAAGGATTGAACACTGGAATGATTTTATGAAGGCCATAACTCAGACCAAGGATGGGATACTTCTNNCAATTTTTTAAAATTACTAAAACTCCTGTAGAAATCATATCAGGACATAAAAGTCATCATAAAATTCTGAAAATTTATGGTATATCAGAAACTGATATGTTAGAGATTTTGAAACCTTATTTGTAAATTTATAATAAAATGAAAGGATGTATATCTTACCCTATAAAAAGGGATAGATTTTCTTTGTACCAGTTAATGGTTTTGGTGAGTGCATCCTCAAAATTATATTCAGGCTTCCATCCAAGTTTCATTATCTTTGACGAATCTAAAGAGTACCTTCTATCATGCCCAAGACGGTCTTCAACAAAGGTTATAAGACTCTCTGGTTTTCCAAGGATTTTAAGTATCAAGTTGGTTATTTCAAGATTGTTTTTCTCGTTTCCACCACCAATGTTATAAACTTCTCCAAGTTTTCCTTTTGTAAGGGCTGTGTAAATTCCTGAACAATTGTCAGGTGCATATATCCAATCACGAATGTTTTTACCATCCCCATAGACTGGAAGCTGTTTATCATGCATCGCGTTTAATATGAAGAGAGGTATCAATTTTTCAGGGAACTGGTAAGGTCCAAAATTGTTACTGCTACGTGTTACCAGTACAGGGGCCCCGTAAGTTTTATAATAAGCACTAACAAGCACATCAGCACTTGCTTTGCTTGCAGAGTAGGGACTTGAAGGATCAATATTGCTTTTTTCACTGAAAGAACCGTTTTCTATGCTTCCATAAACTTCGTCGGTGGATATCTGGAGATATCTCTCAACATCGTATTTTCTAACACATTCAAGAAGATTATAAGTTCCAATAACATCTGTTTTAACAAATACTCCAGGATCTTCTATTGACCTATCAACGTGCGTCTCAGCAGCGAAATTCACTACCATGTCACATTTTTTCATTATTTTATCTACCGTTTCAAAGTCGCCAATATCACCTTTAACAAATTCAATTTTATCTCTCACATCATTCAGGTACTCTGGATTGGCAGCATATGTAAGCTTGTCAAAGATAACTAGGTCATGTTCGTATTTCTTAACCATCTGATGGACAAAGTTACAGCCTATAAACCCTGCTCCTCCTGTAATAAGCATTTTCATTTTTTTCACCATTTATATTTTCAATATCAATATTATTTTTTTTGGATTTTATTTTATCCATGTTTTTTTTCTTCAAGAATCCATTTGTAAGATATTTCATTTGTATTTGGTGCTAACCAAAATTCATCCGGTTCCGTGTAGTTGTAATGATTATTTGGTATTAATGCAAAATGCAGATTATCGCCCAATGGCCTTAAACCCGTGATAAACAAAGGTTTGGAATGCTTATGATCATTGGATTTTTCTCTCCAATAAAAAATTTCGTTCAACTCACCGTAGCTTGGAGAGTTCTTTCTTACATCGTACAGTGCAACCAAGACCATCCCATATACACATGTGAAATTGTCCCTCTGCTTTTGCAAGTACCAGGCTTTAACTACTCCAGGATAGGTGGTGGTGAATATAATTGTCCAAATTTTTCATACAAATTCGTCATCGCACCTTAATATTTCCATTAGCCAACTCCTTTGTCTGGTATCACCATAAGATTTATAGTTCTCACACATTCAATCATTCACAACACCATAGATTTCTCAGAAATTTATATATTCCATTCCTATTAAACAATTACCTAAATATGCTTAATTTAATTACAATCACAACACAAAATAAATACAAGTCTTAAAATGAATTTATATATTCCATTATAATCAGATTATCTAGGTGATTTAATATGAAAGGTATTATACCTGCTGCAGGACTTGGTACAAGATTTTTACCGGCTACTAAAGCACAACCGAAGGAAATGTTACCTGTATTCAACAAACCAACCATCCAGTACGTGGTTGAAGAGGCGGTTTCATCTGGAATTGATGATATTCTTATAGTAACAGGTAAAGGAAAGAGATCAATAGAAGATCACTTTGACAAGTCATTTGAACTTGAGTACTTCCTTAGAAATTGTGGAAAAATGGAAAATCTCCATGAAATCGAGGCCATATCCGAAATGGCTGATATTTATTACGTAAGACAGAAGAAACAGAGAGGTTTGGGAGATGCAATATCATGTGCTAAAAAGCATGTGGATGGGGATGCGTTTGCAGTTCTTTTAGGTGATACCATAGCCAAGTCAAATGTACCCTGTACCCAACAGCTTATTGATATTTATAACAAGTATGAATCATCTACAATAGCCATAGAAAAGGTTTCAGATGAAAAAGTAGAAAGGTATGGAATTATTAAAGGGAACAAAGTTTCTAATACTCTTTATGAAATTGAAGATCTTGTTGAAAAACCAAAACTTCACGATGCACCATCAAATCTAGCAATTACAGGAAGGTACATTCTAACACCTGAAATATTCGATCACATAGATAACCTAATTCCTGGTGTTGGGGGTGAAATCCAGCTTACAGATGCCATGAAATCGCTTGAAAAGATATATGGACATGTCTTCGATGGGAAAATATACGACATAGGAAACACAGTGGAATGGCTTAAAAGTTCAATTGAAATTGCACTGGAAGACCCAGAGGTCGGAGAAGATTTAAGGAGTTACATGGCTGAAATCGTTAAATAATACATTTAATTTGAAATCAAATGTTACATGTGATTTTTAAATCTCTTTATATAAAAATCATAAAAAAATATAAAATAAGTTATTCACAGAATTTATTTAGTTATATTTTTTCATGCCATTTCCATGCAGTTTGAATAATCAATGACAGATCATCATATTTTGGCTCCCATCCCAATATCTTACGGATTTTTTCAGAGCTTCCAACCAGAACAGGAGGATCTCCCGGACGTCTTTTATCTTCAACAGCTTTTATT
>PMMY01000188.1 GCA_003162655.1 Methanobacterium sp.
AAATTCACCAAAATGAACATATTTTACTTAAAATCTTTAAACCAGACCCCATTAAAAAAAATTATTTAATGAATTTTAAATAATTAAACTTCTCATCTTAAAAATCAGATATTCAAAAATCTAAACATCATTTATTTTAACAATAAATAAGAACTAAAAAATCTAATATATTAACAATTGTTAAGCAAGTGGAAATTAAAGGACGGTGGGATATGTCATACACTCTCGTTAATAATGGAACTTTAATAAACGGTAATGGAGGAACTCCAATTCAAAATGCAGCTGTTTTAATAAATGATCATCTTATAGTTGCTGCNNATACTCCCCGGTTTCATTGATACCCATGTACACCTCATGACGGAGGGTTTTGGAAGAGAAGAAACTTTATACACTCCACTTTCCTTATATTTCTACAATGCCATCGAACGTATGCAGCGTACCCTGAATGCTGGAGTTACAAGTGTGAGGGACGCAGGTCTTGCAGATGTAGGTCTTAAACTAGCAATAGAAAAGGATATTATTGTAGGACCACGAATACAAATCTCAATTTCACCCCTATCCATTAGTGGAGGCCATTTTGATTTCTGGCTTAACTCTGGATTCGACATCAGACCGAGGTACCCTGGTTATCCTGAAGGAATCGCCGATGGTCCAGAAGAAGTTAGGAAAACAGTGCGCAAAATTATGCGTGCAGGGGCAGAAGTTGTAAAGGTTATGGTGACAGGAGGTGTCATAAGTGCAAATGATCGTCCTGAATATCCACAGTTCACACCTGAAGAATTAAAGGTTATTATTGAAGAGGCAAGCTACAGAAATTTACAAGTTGTTGCCCATGCACATGGAAAACAGGGTATTAAGAATGCAATAACCGCTGGAGTGAACTCAATTGAACATGGAACCTGTCTAGATGACGAATGTATAGGTTTAATGCTTTCCAATGGTACTTTTCTTGTTCCAACATTCCTAGCTATGAAAGTAAATAAAGAGCTGGCTTTAGATAAGACATCTAATATTCCCGACTGGAGTCGAGATGATGCTATTCGAATGGAAAATGTGCATGAAAATAACATAAGAAACGCCTACAAAGCTGGTGTAAAGATAGTAATGGGAACAGACTCGGGTGTAGTTCCCCATGGACGTAATCTAGAGGAGTTAGGCTATATGTATGATATGGGAATGAAACCCATGGAAACAATAGTAGCCAGTACTAAGAGAGCTTCAGAAAGTCTCGGATGGGAAGATAGGGTAGGAACAATAGAAGAAGGAAAACTAGCAGACCTCGTAATAAGCAAAGAAGATCCTTTAACAAATATAAAATCGTTAGGGAATCCAAATAACATATTAATAGTGATCAAAGACGGCAAAATGGTTAAAAACATCATTTAGATGCAATGTAAAAATTAATTCATATTTTAAGGAAGATCTCAAATGGCAGTTAAAACTCAAAAAAATGCTAACATAAAAATTTCTGGTATGAGCTGTGCATCTTGCGCACTCAACATAGAAAAATCATTGCAAAACCTTGAAGGTGTTGATAAGGCTCATGTAAATCTTGGAACTGAAGAGGCAATTGTAGAGTACAATCCTGAAAAACTCAAACTCCCACAATTAGAAGAAGCTGTTGAAAATGCAGGTTATGAAGTGATAAATAATAAAGTAACCATTAAAATTGGAGATATGAGTTGTGCAATGTGTGTGAAAGCCATCGAAGATGTGCTCACTAAAATAGATGGGGTTAGCCATGTTAATGTTAATTTAGCATCTGAAAAAGCATATATTACTTACAATCCCCAGATGACCGGCATAAATGACTTTAAAAATGCAATAGTAGACCTTGGTTATCAGTACCTTGGAGTTGAAGGGGAAGAAACATCCGATCTGGAAGAGGAAATTAGGGAAAAAGATCTGAAGGGGAAACGTAACAGAATAATAATAGCCTTTGGTTTCGGAATACCTCTCATGATTATCATGCTATTCAATATACCAACACCCATTTATATGCCATATTTTCTACTCCTAGTATCTATACTCCCATTTATCTATGTAAGTTATCCAATCTTTAAGGCAGCTTATCGTTCACTTAAAAATAGAAATCTTGACATGGACGTTATGTATTCCATGGGCATTGGAGTTGCATTTGTTTCAAGCGTGCTTGGAACATTCAATATATTATTAACGCCACAATTTATGTTCTATGAAACAGCCCTGATGCTTGCAGGATTTCTTATGCTCGGCCGTTACCTTGAAGCCCGTGCAAAAGGTAGAACATCAACAGCCATCAAAAAACTGGTTGGTATGCAGCCAAAGACAGCTACAGTTATCAAAGACGGGATTGAAGTTCAAATACCTATCGAAGATGTTGAAATTAATGATATAGTGGTTGTAAAACCTGGTGAAAAAATTCCTGCAGATGGCACAGTTGTTTCTGGTGAGAGTTATGTTGATGAATCTGCAATTACAGGCGAACCCATTCCAGTATTTAAGGATATAGGTAAAAATGTTGTTGGAGGAACCATAAACAAAAATGGAGCGTTAAAGTTTAAAGCAGCCAGAATAGGCAAAGATACTGTACTGGCACAAATAATAAATCTAGTAGAATCCGCTCAAGGATCAAAACCTCCAGTGCAGAGGATAGCAGATAAAGCCGTGACCTATTTCATACCAACGATTCTTACCATAGCAATAGTTTCATTCATATTATGGTACTATGTATTTGGCAGTACATTACTTTTCGGTCTAACAGTTCTTATATCCGTCCTAGTTGTAGCCTGTCCATGTGCACTCGGCCTTGCAACCCCAACAGCTGTTACAGTTGGAATAGGACGAGGAGCAGAATTTGGTATTCTAGTAAAAAATGGGGAGGCCCTAGAAATTTCAGAAAAACTCACAACTGTACTGTTTGATAAAACAGGTACACTTACAAAGGGTAAACCCGAAGTAACAGATATTATCGGATATGAAATAGGAGAAACTGAACTTCTGAGATATGCCGCAAGTGTAGAAGCAAGTTCAGAGCATCCTCTTGGAGATGCAGTTGTAAGAAAAGCAAAGAAAGAGGGACTAGATCTTCTGGAAATTAAAGAATTTAATAGTTTCGGTGGCAAGGGAGTAAGGGCAATTATTAAAGGAAGAGAAGTTATAATTGGGAACAGATCGCTTTTTTCTGATAAAAATGTGGAAATAACAAATCAAGTCGAAGATCATATTCTTCAACTAGAAAAAGAAGGAAAAACCGTTGTTATAATGGGGATTAACGGTGCATTATCATGTATAATAGCTGTGGCAGACACCTTAAAGGAAAGTACAACAGATGCCATCAGTGGATTGAAAAATATGGGGCTGAATGTAGCTATGATAACAGGAGATAATGCAAGAACTGCACTGGCAATTGCATCCCAGGTTGGAATTGAAAGAGTAATTTCCGAAGTTCTCCCCCAGGACAAATCTGAAGAAGTAAAACGTTTACAGGAAGATGGGGAGGTTGTAGCATTTGTAGGAGATGGTATAAATGATGCACCTGCACTTGCTCAGGCAGACGTTGGAATAGCCATAGGAAGCGGTACTGATATTGCTATTGAAAGTGGCGACATTGTACTTATTAAAGATGATTTAATGGACTCTGTTGCAAGTGTCCAAATTTCAAAGAAAGTTATGGGTCGAATAAAACAGAACTTATTTTGGGCCTTCGCATACAATGTTGTACTAATTCCGGTTGCTGCTGGAATACTTTACCCATCATTTGGAATCATGTTCAGACCGGAATATGCCGGTCTTGCAATGGCACTGAGTTCTGTAACTGTTGTAAGCCTTTCACTGATGTTAAAAGGTTACATTCCACCAGCTAAAAAATTGATGATAAACACATCTAAATAACAATATTTTAATCTTTATTCCAGATTATTTCATTGAATAAACCATAAACCCGTAAATAAATCTTTTATTCAACTTAAAATTGTATATTAATCTGATTAGAATTTAAATGCCCATATCGCATGATTTGAATGTTTTCATTAATATATTTAAAAAAAAATAAATCCTATAAAATTAAGAATCATAAATAATAAATTTTATGGCAGGTGATAAAATGGCAGTGGATCCTATTTGTAAAATGGATGTAGATGAAAAAAGTGCTAAATGGGTAAGTGAATATAAGGGAAAGAAATATTATTTCTGCGCCCCCGGTTGCAAAAAACAATTCGAAGAAGACCCTGAAAAGTACGCAGAATAATTATTTTAGACTAAAATTGATTAAACTTTTAAAGGAATTTATTTTTATTTTTTTTCTAAATAATTTATATTGAAAATTGTGTTGAATAAAATTAATTATATTTTAAATTTTCAATTATCTCAATAAACATCTTCTTTCATAATTTCTCTTAAGACTGCTGTTGCATAACAGCCTTTCGGAATTGAAAACTCCGTCAAAACACCTTCGTTCGTTTTTACTGCCGAAACTTCCCATATCTTAAACCTTAAAGCCCTTCGAAGTCCATGACTTCCAAGTTTAGGTGTTTTTGGACATTCAAAATCTTCAAGTTTTATTCCCTCTTCATCTAGAACTTCCTGCTCCAACCTACCAACTTCACCAGTTGCCAGCGGTACCTTAGTTCCATAGAGTGGTGCAGTAGGATGTACCTCAAATTTTTCGATCCTCTCATTTATGTTATTTACATCGAATTCATGTACTAAATGTTCTTGGTTGTCGATTATAATATCTCCATCAATGTATTTATTTATTCCAAGTTTACTTCTCTCACTCACTACCCTGTTAAATAGGTAAGACTGGTAAGCATGAACAAACATCCTCTTCAGTGGTTTAGGAAGGCTTTCAATTGCTATTATGTATGATTTTTCATCAAGCTCTCCCATTTTCCTCATTTGTTTAATGAGTTCTCTAAGCATCATCTTCTCGTATCGCATTCCTGCAGGCATGCTTTCATATGCCTCTTCTAATTTTCCATCATCATAAAACGCTCTGGCAACCTTTATATAGTTCTTCTCTCCTTTGTAGGGATTTCCTATATATGAATCAACTGCACCTTTTATATCGTTGTGAATCAAGAACTCTCCAACTCGATGAGTATTAGGTCTGTTTTTTCCAAACCTTTGCCATCCATAGTAGTTGGGAACTCCAACCGTCTCGATTTGGCTTAAAACATTATTTGCTGTTTTCACATCATCTTCTGGATTTTCTGTATCCCTGATTAAAATTTTGAACTTGTTACCAATTAGCTGGCCTATTCTAAGCTTCTTCTCATTCTGTTTAATTTCAAGAATCTTAACATTGTAAAGCTTATCCTCAAGTCCTTCTAGTTCTGAAGCTTCGCTGTTTGAAACACACAACCACTGCCTTGTTAGAGCAGATTTATCCTTCATACCTGCAAATCCCATTCTTTTACGGCTGATCTTCATCTCCTTTGCAATATCCAGGACTACATCAAGAGTGTTTCTGCCTATCTTTTCAATAAAAAGCCATGTATTTGGTCCAGTTCCACTTGGGAGATGTTCAGGTATTTCCTCAACATAGAAATCTACGTATGTAGTTCTTATATTACCTCCAATGCCAGTATTTTCAGTTATATATGTATCAGCGTTAAACATGAGATTTTTCTCCGTATATTAGTTTTAGAATGATAATTAAATTATTCAGAGTTGTTGTATGATAATTTGTACTTTTAAAATGTTCATTTTATTAAACTTAAAGAATTTCAAATTGCGACTTTTATGTAATTAAATTTCTAATGAAAAATTGGATTTATTTTTCTACCATTAAACTCAACGACGGTCCACTAAACGTTTAGGTCTTCCCTTGACACGGTAGAATTCAAGACCTTCTGATTCAGTAAAATCAAATATCATGTTAAAAGTTCCATCGATGTGTGCTTGCTGTAGACCGGGTTTATATTTAAGGAAGGTTTCGATGAAGTTGTTCTCAATCAAATCATTATCACAACTCTCAGGATTCTTACATTCCATTCTGACCCTCAGTGTGGTTTCATCTTCATCCCCATAAAGAAATGCTTCGTATTCACCTGTTAGACAATCCATGTTGTCTTGTTGAAATACTCCCTGCTCCACATCAACCCTGTTGAATGGGAAGCCTCCTACCCAAACCGTTTCAGATTCCCTCTGTGGATTTAATATTCGCATGTGTGTTCTGCCACATTTACATTTGTCCCTTGTGACAACCACAGTTGTGTCGTCAGTATCGTAGTTAATGAGCAGATTTCCGGTTTTCCCACCGATTGGTAAAAGTGTTGTGAGAACAATTCTACCGCACTCACCATCTTTTATGAAGTTTTCAAGCTTAGGATTGTATACATCTAAGTGGACAAGATCTTCTGGAACATGAAGTCCAGCCTTCTTTATGCATTCACCACACATTGTGCCTTCAGTACTTCCGTATGTGTTGTATACAGGCACATCCCATACTTTCTCTAGGTAGGTTCTAGCTTCCTCTGAAAAACTTTCACCACCCGCTATAAGTCTTTTTATGCTTGATTCTGGAGGTTTGATCCCTTCTGATTCCATTCTTCTTGCCAGACGCAGAAGTTTGAAAACACTTCCTACAATACCCGTTGGACTATAATTTTTAATAATACGGACAGGAAACGTACACTTTCCCTCTGGAATTATGGTCATGCCAATTTTCTGGGCTGCAAGAGTCATGGTGTTGGCGCCAACATTCATACCGTAGGATGCACAAACTACAACCCTATCGCCCATTCCAAAGTTCTGGGATACAAATGCACGAGCATATTTTTCTGCATATCTCTGCCAATCATCCCATGTTAAAAAAAATGATTTAGGAACTCCNNAGATGTTGATTTAAATTCGAACTTCTCAGTCACTGGAGGTTGTTTCTCCCTGATAACACCGCCAGAAATTATGGGAAGCTCCCTCAAATCCTGATGGCTATGAACATCTGAATAGTTTACACCAGTTTTATCGAACCATTTTCTGTAAAAAGGAGAATTTTCATACGCATATTTAACAGTGTACCGTATGCGATCATCAACAAGTGCATCTAACTCGTCTCGGGGCAAAGTTTCTATATCTTCCCTGAAGTAGGATCCCATTATCTTCCCTCTTTAAACTATTATGTAACTCATTTTATGTAACTCATTCGATAAAATATGATTTATCAATAAATATAGGGTATTAAATTGAATATCACAAAAATTTATGAATTGAGAATAAATCTGTAATGATTTATTCAGTAATCTTTGAGTAATAAAAATTTTAATAACACTTAACATTTAAGAATGATATCCAAAACATTCTTTGTATCATTCAGATC
>PMMY01000197.1 GCA_003162655.1 Methanobacterium sp.
CTCTAATATTAGATCAATCTCATTTTATTAGGGAATTAATTTAACATTAATTTAAAAACTAACTAGTATTTCTCTAATGAAACATCTTCTACAGTATATTTCAATCCGTCATGTTCCAGTTTCCTTATCAGACTCTTAGTCATTTTCCCAACAGCAAATACAAGTACATTAAGACCTCTTTTAGCAGCCGCTACACTTGCATCTGGAGTGGCGAATTCAAAATCTGTTTTTATTCCCAGTTTAGTTGTAATTGCTCTTGAAACAGTGCCCATTATTCCTACTCTGTCAAATCCTCTGTAGTATATTTCCATGATCCTTTCAGTATCACAAGCCTTTGATCCGCCCTCGTTAATAGTTGGAACCTGTATTACAACAACATATCCTGGTTTTAGTTGTATTGTACCGCCGAGTTTTACCAATGCCACATCGTCTCCAGCAGTAGCTGTTTTTAAGACCTTTGCATAGGCAGATTTTTCTTCTTTACCTGCGTAGAGTGTACCTTTTTCCATTTCAAGCCATACAGTTTCGCCAGATATCATATTCTCCCTTGCTATAGCGGGCCAAACTGATTTGTAGGTGTTCATGGTGTCAAGAACATTGTCGGCATATTTTCTGAGGTTTACGGCTTCGGTCTTCACCTTTTCAATGCCTCGTTTGGTTATTTTATATTTTGCATTACCCATACCAGTTTCAACAAAACCGTCATCAACTAGACTTTTTATATTCTCAGAAACAGCCTGAACAGTTATACCCAGTTTTTTAGCTATGTCCTTCTGTCTGAGATGGGGTTGTTCCCGTGCTATCTCTGCTAGTATCTGAAATCTTGTGAGTTCGCCTTTTTTCTTGAAAACCTTCATAAGTAATCCCCATTTATAATTTTATTCTAAATTAACCCCTTCAAACTTTCATCTAATAGGGTTAAAAATTTACTAGTACTGCCTTCAGGGATATAAGCTCCGCAAGCGACGGAATGTCCTCCTCCACTTCCACCAACTTTCTCAGCAACCTTTCTTATTAAATTTCCGAAGTGAATACCATCGTAGGCAAGTAGCCGTGAACATCGCAGTGATACTTTTATTCCTTCCTTATTATCTCCTATTGGCGTAAAACCTATTATTGGTTTTTTCCAATCTCCATAACTCAATATCATCCCAGCAATGGTTCCTATTACTTCACTCTTTATTTCAGAACCTTCAAAGTATTGTAAGTTGTTAAGGGGAATGATCCTGTCGTCTCCTCTAATCCATTCCATTTTTTTAGCAAGGTAACGTCGATGTTCAAGTGCTAGATGTTCCATTGCATCAAGTCCGGCCCCTCTATCTCCTTTCAATACATTTAATGCGACTTTATGGTGGCTGTGTCTGCCACAGGCATTTACAGCAGTTGAGAATTCGCTTGCATCCCTGAGTGGTGAGTACTTTTCTTCCATTAAGAACTCGTAAGAATCCCCTGAAATTAGTTTTGGTACGTATTTAACGTATCGAGATGGAACTTCACGGCTCAGCATTCTAACCAGTTCAGAAAATAATCTACTTTTCTCTTCAATACTCAAATCACATAGTGATCTATGTTTCCTCCCATTTTTAGAGGGAATATCAAGTTTGTTTAAAAGTAAAAGGCATTCTGTTTTGTTATTTGTTATTGGAAGATTGACATCTCCAAAATATGATAATGCAACAAAAATCGGTCTTGTCTGTCTACCATAGATTGCTAAATCGTATTTAGATTCAACTAAGTTGTTCTGAATGCTTTCGCTCAGGATTCCATTGTTCAATCCCACCATCTTCCCTGAAAAACTGTTCTGCATATCTCCAACAGCACTCAAAACTCCCATCCAGCTTAGATCATGATATCCGAATGTTCTTGCCAGGAGGTATGTCATGCCACCCCCTGAAATTTCGTAAGAACCATCTATATTATGGAAATGGGGGTTCAACTCCACAAGTTTCCCGTTAACGGATTGTTCTATTTTCCTAACAGGTGGATGATGGTCTAAGATCAGGGTCTTTGATGATGATGTACAAAATTTATTCATATCCTGTCCTGAGCCAAGATCGGTGAATATGGTAAGTTCATTTTCAGATTCTAGGTCTTCGATTTTATCTAGACTTATAAATTCTATTTCATGATCCTTTTCAAGCCTGTCGAGCATTGAAGAAAGGATAGCACCGGCGGTTACTCCATCACAATCTATATGGGTGTAAATTTTAATGTCTTCAGACTTATTAACCAGTTCTTGTGCCCTTTTAAACAACAAGTTCATTGAATTATGAGATTTAAGCATTTTAACTCCTTTGAAGATATTAAAAATTTTATTAAAATTATTATCTATTTGTTTCTGGCACCATTGATCAGCTTGCTTATTTTAATCAGGATCTCTCTCTTGGGTATGGTTTTATCAACCCTTACCCTTCCAGAAATTTCCCACCAAGATCTTGAATATGATTTATTTTTTTCTACTTCCGGATTTAAACCGAGTTTATTTGCTGCTTTGGATATTTCTCTAAGTTTCGGAGAATCCACAGCATCATCCAGGGGAATTTTTCTTCCTTCATGTTTGCTTTTTTTCGAATCGATATAAACCGGCCATATTACTGCTTTCATATTCCTCTCACCTTGAGATACTAATTTATTTTGGTTTTTTATCTTCTATTAATTTCTAATTCTTTAAATTTTATCATTAAAATTTCTAGCATAGCTTTAACAGTGTATTGTTCAGGTATTAAAACGGGGATACAATGTTCTGTCAGGGATTGGGCAGTTACAGGACCAATTGCGGCTACAATAACTTCCCCATTTCTGAGAACTTTTAATAATTCTTCTTTTTTATCATAATTGACCATTTTAAACAGGTTTTGAACTGTTAATGTGCTTGTAAATGTAACAGCATCTATTTTTTTGTTGATTATACTAGTTATTAGTGCTTGGACTTTATCTTTATTTTCCGGAAGTCCGGATCTGTATGCCTCTGCAGCAATTACATTTGCACCCATTTTTTTCAGACCATCCGGAAGCATATCTCTGGCAGCTATAGTTTTGGGAAGTCCAATTTTTTTATTATTAAGTTTTAATCCCTTAAACATTTCAAGAAGCCCTTCTGCTGTGTAATCTTTCGCAACCATATCTGCTTTAATTCCATAGTCTTCTAGGAATTTTTCTGTTCGGGGACCTATTACAGCTATTTGACAGTTTGGATTTAACCTGTCCTTAAGATCTTGGCAATGTTTGAATATTGATATTATTCCTGTAGGTGATGTT
>PMMY01000066.1:0-704 GCA_003162655.1 Methanobacterium sp.
ATTATATTACCTTTGTGCCTTATTTTACAATAATTTTTTATGGCAAAGATTAAAAAAATTGGTGTCCTGACTTCCGGAGGAGATGCCCCCGGTATGAACGCAGCTATACGTGGTGTTGTAAGAACAGCTGTTTTTAATGGATTGGAAGTAGTGGGAATACGGCAGGGTTACCAGGGCATGATAGATGCTGATTTCGTACCTATGGTGTCCTCAAGTGTAAGTGACATCATTCAGAAGGGAGGAACTATACTGAAAACTGCAAGATGTGAGGAGTTCAGACATCCAGAAGGAAGGCTTAAAGCTTATAATAACCTCAAGGAAGCTCAGATTGATGGAGTGGTTGTGATCGGAGGAGATGGTTCATTTACCGGCGCGAGGCTTTTTAACGAAGAATACGATATCCCATTTGTGGGTATCCCCGGAACTATTGACAATGATATTTATGGAACTGATTATACAATTGGTTACGATACAGCTCTTAATACAGTGGTTGAAGCTGTTGACAAGATAAGAGACACAGCGAGTGCACATAACAGGATGTTTTTTGTCGAAGTTATGGGTGCAGAAGCAGGATTCATTGCTCTCTACAGCGGAATTGCCACCGGAGCTGAAGCAATTATTATTCCCGAAATCCAGGGAGCAGAACAAGACCTTAAAGCAATGATTGAGGCAGGTAATACACGCAAGAAATCAAGCAATATTAT
>PMMY01000066.1:850-2526 GCA_003162655.1 Methanobacterium sp.
ATGTCTTCATCAAAAGTCTATTTTACCAACCTGAGGGCAAACCCATCAAAAAATCTTTTAAAAAAGCTTGAAGCACTTATTGTTAAAGCCGGAATTGATACAATTGATTTCCAGAGGAAGATTGTTGCAATAAAGTTGCATTTCGGAGAGCCGGGAAACCTGGCTTACCTGAGGCCTAACTATGCTGCACAGATAGTTAAGTTCTTAAAAGCAAAAGAGGCCATCCCTTTTCTGACCGACTGCAATACCCTTTATTTTGGAAGGCGTTCAAATGCCCCTATGCATCTTGAGGCAGCGTTTGAAAATGGATATAACCCNNCATTTCAAAGGACACGAAATGACAGGTTTTGGCGGAGCTCTTAAGAACCTGGGGATGGGTTGTGCATCTGTAGGTGGAAAGCTTTTTCTCCATTCCGGATCCTCACCTGAGATATTTGAAGAAAACTGTACAGGATGCAGGGTTTGTGAGAAATACTGTGCCCACGATGCAATCGCTGTCGGTAAAGACAAGATTGCACATATAGACTATACGAAATGCGTTGGATGCGGACAGTGTGTTGCAGTATGCCAGTACGATTCAGCAAGAGTTGTATGGCAAG
The DNA here is from genome assembly GCA_003162655.1 of Methanobacterium sp. Taxonomy (GTDB): domain Archaea; phylum Methanobacteriota; class Methanobacteria; order Methanobacteriales; family Methanobacteriaceae; genus Methanobacterium_B. Next base: position 1,450 of record PMMY01000066.1, read on the forward strand.
ATTCTTCTGAAATGGTCTGTAAAAGGATAGCTGAATATTCATTGGCTGTTGTTAAGAATAAGCCATCTTTCCATATTAATTTTNNCATAAAGGCAGCACCTGCTCTACCAGGAAGCCGGATCTGTGATGGCCACACTGATAACGACATGACCGGTGAAGATAAATTTAAAAAGGCTCATCCGGACACATTCTGGAAAGCCGGACTGGAACATGCTGTGAAGATAGGGCTTGGAAATACAGATTACGAGTTAGTAACTGTTTAATAAATAAAAACTTAAAATAATACTGTCGTATATACCTCTGGTTTTCATGAATGCTAAAATAAGTATTGCCCGTCTTTCGATACTATCCAACTCTCTGCTTATATTTATGAAGCTGGCAGCCGGTCTTATCAGCGGGTCGGTGAGCATTCTGTCTGAAGCAATCCATTCTTCAATGGACCTTATTGCCGCGATAATTGCATTCTTCTCTGTAAGAGTCTCCGATAATCCGCCCGATTCGAGACATCCCTATGGACATGGGAAAATTGAAAATATTTCAGGAGTTATAGAATCACTTCTTATCTTTATTGCTGCTATCTGGATCATCATTGAAGCTCTCAAAAAACTCTTTGGAGAGAAAATTGAACTTGATTCCATAGCTCTGGGATCCATTGTTATGCTTATCTCAGCAATAGTCAATACTTATGTATCACGAAGATTATATAAGGTAGCCCGTTTAACAAACTCGGTTGCACTTGAGGCCGATGCTCTTCATCTTAAGACTGACATTTACACTTCTCTCGGAGTTTCAATTGGTCTTGCTCTGATAATGGTTACCGGCATTAACTGGTTAGATCCGGTTATCGCAATACTTGTTGCACTGTTTATTATTNNAGGAACTTGAAAAAAGATTAAACGGACTGAATGTCAGTTATCATGATCTAAGGACAAGGGTTGCCGGAAATTACCGTTTTGTCGATATTCATATTCAGATTCCCGAGTACGTGACAGTAGGTAACGCCCATAAATACTGCGACAAAATAGAGAAAGAGCTTAGAAATAGCTATGAGAATCTGACTGTGACAATTCATGTTGA
>PMMY01000290.1 GCA_003162655.1 Methanobacterium sp.
CTTGAAAATAAGATCCCAGTATATGTTGTTGTGGTTACCAATGGTGGAAATGGTGGGCTTGGTCTAACAAGACATCACGAGAGTCTAAATGCTACTCACATATTGGGTCTTCCATCAGATAATATCACTTTTTTTGAGTATACACAAGGAGTGGATTCTCTTTTCAATGAAAATTGGGATAAACCTATATATATCAACGGCAACTATACACCAGATTTTGCATATGAAAAGAATACACCTTACACCGGGGTATCACTTGAAAAGAATTTTGAAACAGTAATTACCAATTTCAATCCTACTGTGATAATTTATCCAAATCCCAATGATTCAAATCCAGACCACTGGGGTACAAGTTCATTTGTTGAATACTCAACCAACAACCTCAAATACAGTGGTAAGATGTATACCTATTTTGTCCATGTTTCTTCTGTATGGCCCTTTCCTAGGGGCTATTTTCCACAGACCTATATGTTACCTCCTTATTTCCTAGCAAATCAAAACAAGTGGTTATTATTTCCTATCAGCAATTCAGATGAAAGTCTCAAATATAATGCAGTAGAAAGTTATAAAAGTCAGTTGGTTGGTGATCCAACCTACTTATTGTCATTTGTAAGGAAAAATGAGTTGTTTATACCCGGTGAACAAATAAATGTTTGGAAGGACAATGTTTCGGCTAATTTTATTAATAATTCTGAATTTCCTAAAACTCTATTCCATGATCCTCAAGGAGATGCACTGGTTAAACCTCCTCTTGAAGTCTATTACTCAATCTTCAGCAACCTCAACCTGTTTGACATAACAGATGTTGGATTTGAAGTGGATAATAACACCACCTGGATGTCATTGAAGACAGTCGGCGGTATTTCTAAGACTGGAATTTATGATTTTCGTATTAGAAGTTTTGTAAATGGCAGTGTTAATAGGATTGATGTTAAAGTCCAGCATGGGAAAGCTACTTATCTTAAATTAGCCAACAACAGTGAATCTGAAAACCCATTGGAAGTTAAGGTTAAAAAGAATGGAATAATCATTGGCATGCCGTCAAATTTGTTCAATGGTACAAAGTACATGGTAAGTGTGGATTCTATGAGAAACAACCAATACAATGACAGAGCAGGATGGTACACCTTCAATCTTCAGTGATGTTCTTAATAGCTTAGAATAATGTTAACAAACCATTATCCTTTGGGAAATGCAAATATAAATTAAATATCATTCTATAACTATTTGCTCTCACAGAAATTTAGTACAGCAGGGTGGCATTTTTATTTTTATCTTTGCTTTTTATCCTTTCTTCTTCGGACTGTTCAAGTTTTTCTATTGATTCCATAATATCTGTAAAAAGCATTTCAACCATATCTTTACTGAAGCTCTCTTTTACAACCATTCTTAGAACGGCAATATCATCAGCATTTGCAGGAAGAGTGTATGCAGGTACTATCCAGCCCTTTTGTCTGAGCTTTTCTGACAGATGGAATACTGTAAAGTCACTGTTTTGGAGTTGCACCGTTACAATTGGGAATATTATGCTTTTATTGATAACTTCAAACTTGTTTGTTCCATTTAATTTTGACGCAAGGTAGTGTGCATTTTCTTGCATGTTTTCCATTATATTTTTATAGCCCTTCATTCCCAGTCTTATCAGATTGTAGTACTGTGCAATTATTGTGCTGCTGCCCTTTGAGAAGTTAAGTGAGTAGTTAGGCATTATGCCACCGAGATAATTTATATTAAATATAAGCTCTTCTGGAAGGTCTGTTTTGTCTTTAAATATTAACCATCCTATACCAGGATACACTAATCCGTATTTATGGCCCGATACATTGATGGACTTTACCTGTTCCAACCTGAAATCCCATTTAAGCTCAGGATAAAGGAATGGAAGAGTAAAACCGCCACTAGCACCATCAACATGTATGGGTATATCCCATCCTTTGGTTTCTTTAATTTCTAATAAAGCATTGTTAATTTCTTCAATAGGATCCATCTGTCCTGTAAATGTTGTTCCAACAACGGCACCTACTGCAATGGTGTTTTCATCAATCTCGGCTTTAATATCTTCAGCTGTTATCGTGTATATGTCCTCTTTCAAGCCACTTATACAACTAAAGGATGACATTACCTTAGTTATTTCAGTTTCTGTTATTTTACACAAGTTCTTTTTTAGTGGTATGAGTTTTAATTCGACATCGAAGTATCGGGCAAATTTCTCCCATACTGTATGAACATCTGCACCCATNNGATTCTGAAGAACCTATGGTGCCGCTTCCAATGGAATTAGATTCAGTGGGTGCATTGAATAATCTTGCGAGCATGTTCACAACCCTGTTTTGAATTACCTGTGTTTGTGGGTATTCGTCGTTGTCAACGTAGTTCTTTCCAATACTTTCCATTATCAGCTTATCTGCTTCAGGCTCCATCCAAGTAGTTACAAAGCTTGCCAAGTTCAGGGCAGGATTACCGTCCAGATTCAGTTCATCATGTATTATCTGATAGGCGGCTCTAGCAGGCATGCCATCCGATGGCATTTCATATTTAGGAACGCTTTTTGTAAAGTAACGACTACCATACGTAGTTGTATGTTCTCTTTCAGATTTACTCAAATTATCCAAATTTTTTTTATCCGATAACAATATTAAATCCCCCATTTTTTTATTAAAATTTAATTACAAGATTAAGAATTTTGCCCTCTAATATTTACTGCCTTAATCATACAATAATAGTTCTTCAAATCGGCTATAATCCTAAACAATCCATACTGAGGTACCATCGCAGCCAGTTCTAATACTGTTAAAATTATTAAGAGTACTAATGTTATAATAAATGCCAAAATAGCTGTTATTGAAGAAGACATCTTAATGAAAGGTGCTAGTTCGATATTTTTAATTTCTTTAATATCTACCAATTTTTTACCCTCTCTATATTGAAAATTCTTTTTAAACTTAATGATTATTTATTTACACTATGCTTATCTAAACCTTAGT
>PMMY01000092.1 GCA_003162655.1 Methanobacterium sp.
ATTCATTATGTTTTTATTAGTTAATTAAATTTAACAAATTGAATCACTTATTAGCAGATGATTTAAACAGATATTATCATGCAATTCAAACAATAAAATTTATATTAAACTTATTGTAAATATTACACCAGAATATGGGGTTTGTTGGATAAAATATGGAGGTAAATAATATGCAAAAAATGGGCAGTGCAATAATTCTTATTATTCTTGGTTTAATTGTATTGGCATTCCCACTTATAGGATTAGTTCCAGCGGCTGTACTTACAGGATTTTTGGTCCTGATTTTAGGTCTGGGACTACTCTTCGGTGGAATAGCAGAGATGGGTGAAAGTGCAGGTCTAGGTATACTTGAGATAATACTGGGTATCATAGCATTGATTCTTGGTATAGGTTTCATATTCAACCCTGCATTATTCAGTTTCGTAGCAGGTTTAATAGTTTATTTAGTTGGAATATTCTTAATTATCGTTGGTATTGTTGGAATAGTAACAAAAGGCGATAGTCGGTGGAATGGAGTTATAGCCCTAATAATTGGTATTTTATATATTATCGTGGGAACACTGTTCGTTTCCAACCCAATATACCTAGGAATATTAATTGGTCTATGGCTTTTAATCATGGGAATAATGATGTTATTCCAGAGGGATTAAAAAAGAAAAAACTCCAACAAACTCTTTTTCTTTTTTTTAAATCTATATACGGTTAAGTATTCAAAAGATATTTCTGAGTCTAATTTTAAAATAAAAGATAATTCCAGGATTATATGATGAATACATTATTAATAATGAACTTTACCAAATTTGATGCTTAGTGTACGTTCTATATTTGCCATTAGAACTGCTGTGGCAATTGAATTCAACTTTGACTGTGAAGTATCTGCACGGGATGTTAGTACAATCGGGGCACTTGCACCCATAACAACACCTGCTAGGTTACCGCCTGTGAGGTAAACATTAGCTTTACACAGTATGTTGCCCGCCTCAATAGAGGGCACAACAATAATATCTGCCTGTCCTGCCACAGGACCTCCTATTCCTTTNNCGCTGGCTCATCTTTGCGAGCACTGCTGCATCTATCGTTGATGGCATTTTGGGGTTAGCCAATTCTATTGCAGTTGTAATCGCCACTTTTGGGTCTTCTATTTCGAATATGTTTGCCAGATATATTGAATTTAAAATAATGCTACATTTAGTTTCTAGATCAGGGAGTATGTTAACAGATCCATCTGTTATAAATAGCATGCGTTTCAGTGCTGAACTTTCGAGTACATAAACATGGCTCATTATCTTACCGGTTCGGAGGCCGGTTTCTCGGTTTAGAACGCCCCTTAAAAAATCGTCGGTGTTAACAAAACCCTTCATTAGTATGTCTGCTTTGTTACTTTTAACAAGCTCCACAGCCATATTAACTGCTTTTATATTGTTGGGTTCGTTGTATATCTTGTTCTTCTTTNNTTTGATAGCTCTATAATCTTCTTTTCATCGCCTACCAATATATAATCGGTGATATCAAGTTCATCTGCCATAATAACTGCATCTATAACAGTTGGATCGTGAGCAACAGCTACAGCAACTTGTTTTTTTGGATGCGATTTTATTCTATCAAAGACCTGTTCGAACTTAGTTATCAAATTTTCAACTCCCTAAAAACTCAAATAGTAATTGATAGCTTTAATTTAGAGTTTTATCAAAATTTATTATTTGAATTTGTTTTGAATTTAAATACACTACTAATTACTACTTAAAAACTATTATTTCTCAACCCAAAGCAGTTTTCTAATTTCATTGTTAATTATTATAGTTAGTAATGATATTTAACGGTTTAAGATATATTGAAATAATTCATAAGTGATGGGATAAAACTTGATTTGAACCTAGTACCACTTACAAACTAATAGAAAGATTTATTAAGATTTTAAATTTAACATTATTAATATAATACATATTATATTTTTAGTATTGACGGAGGTGTGATTGTGGTTTTGGGAATAAGCGATCCTTGGATTTCGGCTGCTTATATTGGTTGTATCCTTGCAATGCTTTTGTGTGTGGTATATGGTATTATAAACTGGAATAAAGGCGATGAGGATGAAGGAGGGCAGATTTCAGAGGAAATATCATGGCATGATAAGGAAAAGGAGATGGAAGAGAAAGAACTAGGAATATGGGATGAAGAGGGGTAGGAGTTTGATTGTATGGATTTAATAACACTCAGTATAGTAGTTTTAATATATCTCCTCTTGGTTTTATACGTTGGATATGTGGCTTGGAGAAGAACCAAGAGTTCTGAGGATTACATGGTAGCAGGAAGAAACACCCACCCCTATATTATGGCGCTGAGCTATGGGGCTACTTTTATAAGCACAGCAGCTATTGTAGGGTTTGGAGGAGTTGCAGCAAATTATGGTTTCGGAATTTTATGGCTGGTATTTTTAAATATCATAGTGGGAATTTCTATAGCATTCATATTCTTTGGTAAACGCACAAGGAAGATGGGGCATAATTTAAGTGCTCTAACATTTCCCGAATTTGTTTCGCGGCGTTT
>PMMY01000029.1 GCA_003162655.1 Methanobacterium sp.
AACACATGGACTGGCTGGTGGCAATAAAAAAGAAACAGAAAAACCAGTATAAAATCAAATGCTTATGCATCTTTACAAGAGTTAATCCAAATTAAACTGAAAAAATCTAATAACTTAGTTACAAATATTAATGACTTATACAATATTATAAATATAAAATAGGAGTTTAAACATGCTAATTTTAACCACACCAACTATTGAAGGGAAAAAAATATCTGAGTATCATGGTTTAGTAACAGGAGATTCCCTTTTGGGTGCTAATCTCTATAAAGATATGTTCTCAGGAGTGAGAGATGTTGTGGGAGGAAGAACCACAAAATATGAAGAGGAGCTTACAACTGCCAGAGAATTAGCATTAAAAAGTATGGAAGAAGAAGCAGAAAAAAAAGGTGCTAATGCGATTATAGCTACACGTGTGGCGTATCATAACCTGGGCGGCACCATGGGAAACACCATAATGGTTACCATCTTTGGAACTGCAGTTTCATACCAGGAATAAAAATTATAATTATATTTAGAAGGTGACATATTTGGGCGTAACGAAAACTCTAAAGGAAAAACGCTGGGCAATTATAGCCATAGTCCTTGGAATTCTAGTAGGATTTATTTCAGCATTTTTATGTATTATTTTGCATTTAGTCATTTTTGGATTTAATATAATGTACATAATTTCTCCATTNNACATTCCTTTTAATTAATATATATGGCTGGTTTTTACCCGGATCGTTTGTTGACCCTACCAAAGAACCGGCATCACTAAGTTTTATTACCATAATTGCCATAATACTGACACTTCAAGCTGCATTCCCAATATTGATGAATTATATTCTTTTTGTAATGAGTCTCAGCATTATAAGAAGAATTATCGGTGCTATGGTATTCCTTCCTTCACGAATCCGGGGGAAACCTCCAGAATCTTTAGTAAAAGAGGAAATTAGTGAACCATCTGCTGACGAATTATTCCTTGATGAACTAGTTATACCACTCGTTTCAGTTCCTAATGTAGGAACAGGAAAGATCAAGAAGAATATTGGTTTAGTTACTGGAGAAGCTATAGCTGAAGAAAAAGAAACAGTAGGACTGGTAAATAAGCTTAATAATATCCTTGAACCCACAGTACTTGAGGATGTAAATCTAGGAGAGGCCAGAAAAGAGGCAATGTCGCGAATGCTCAAGAATGCTAAATTAATGGGAGCAAATACTGTTATCGAAGTTATTATTGGATATGTATCTATGGGAGGATTACTAGGTGGTGTATTACTTGTAACTGCAACAGGAACCGCAGTGATATATGAATAATAGATTTCTAGATGATATAATTATAATAATGTAATCACCCTTGAAGTTCTATTCTATGATAATATAAAAATTATTTCTATTCTTAATTTTTATTATTAAGACTTTTTAATCTTCTTGTACTGAAAATAATTATAATTAAATGTAGAATCAGTACTATAAGTAGGGATAAAACTGTGATTATTAAAGGTACATTAATCAGAGTATAAAATAGCCATAATGTATATATTGCAACTGGAATTCCTAATACAAGACTCACAAAAAGTCCAGGATTATATTTACTTTTTACGATTACAGCAACCACATGGGTTAAACTGTTAAAAACAGCAAAGTATGGAATCCACAATCCAAAAAACAGATTTATATACGATAAAGCAGCGAATATGGGCATTAAGACCCAGATGATTGGTACATTTATCCAGAAAATATTTATGTCATTCAGAGGATATTCTCCATCATCAACATTAAATATTTCCTTGTTAAAGAAGTTTTTAAATCCACCGGGCCAGTAATGCTCTTCAAATTGATGTAATAAATAAATTGGAATTTGAATCCATATTAAAAACAGAATTAGATTATTGGTTTTAACAACCAAAAAAATAATTATTGTAATTATAATTGATAAAATAAGACAAATCCTAGCCCAATTTTTATATAACCAGTTAATATTCATTGGAGTCGCTCCAGAGCATCAATGTTCATTATTCTTTAATTTTTATCTTATCTAATCATTATAAATATTTATTTATTGAATTAATGCTTTTAACTCAAGTTTAATATCAATTTAGGCTAATTTAGGTAATTTAATCAAAGATTATAACCAATTAGTCATTTCTTTAATTCGTTAGCTTCCCTTTTCTTGGCTATCTTTTTCATATATATCTCCTTAATCATTTCCTGATCCTTATCCATGATTTTAACTGCAGCATTACCTATTTCACTTATGGCTCTTGTTAATAGGTCTGGAGTTTTAAAGGACATTATTTTAACTCCATCATTACCTAATACATCCTTTGAGATCATAACCATGGCTATAGGTTCAATTCCTGCACCTCCACTTGCTCCTGCTCCTTTACCTGTTTCATCTTTTCCTTCACCCATGCCTACTCCAAATCCCATACCCATTTTTGTTATGGGAATCAACGTGAAATCATCGGTTTCTATGGGTTCTCCAACTACATTTTTTATGTTCAAAACTTTACCAATTTCTTCAACTGTTGTTTTAATAGGATCTCCAATATTCATACGAATTCCTCCTAAAATCTAATTTAAACGTCTTTATTCAATTTTGTAATGACTTATACGTTATATTAATTTATTATGTATTTTATCCAAAATTTCTTAATATTCGTAGTGATGTCTTCATAGGCGGTTAAATTTAGTTATTGCTAATATAATTCCTACATCAACTACAAAAACTGTGATACCAATGTAAGTAAGTATTTCTTCGAACATTTTTTTTATTTATTATGAATTCATTTTTGAATATATTCTTATCTAATACTTTTGAGTTTTTACAAACTCATTATTCAGGACTTTCAAGCTTG
>PMMY01000101.1 GCA_003162655.1 Methanobacterium sp.
GTTTTACAACCCAACCCTGCAAATCTTCCAGATGAAGAGATCTATGAAGGTTTTAAAATCATCAGAATATCATCACCATTGGATAAATATTTCTATGGCCTGAGTATAGGCATCTATCAATTTTTAAAAAATAATCTTAAAGATATTAATCCAGATGTTATCCATGTCAATGGTTACCATACCCTACAATCAATTGAGGTAATCCACGCAATAAAAAAGATCGATCCCAACATTCCNNCACTTTGGCAGGCAAATATTTCATGAATATTCATAACTTCTTCGGTAAAAGGGCAATAGAAAAATGTGATTTCATTACTTCTGTCTCCCAATTTGAAGCTGAAAGCACCATAGAACTCCTAAACGTGGATCCTAAGAAATTAAAAGTAATTCCGAATGGAATAAATGTGTTGGATCATGAAGAAAATCTTAATATAGATATTTCCAAGGATATTGTGGGCGTTGATAAATCAAAGGATGTAAATCAGGGCAAGAAGATCAACCTTCTGTACAGTGGGTATCTCATAACACGTAAGGGTGTTGATTTTATAATAAAAAGCTTGTATGCTTTAATAAATGATTTACAAGTAGAAAATGTTACTTTAACAATAGTGGGAGAGGGACCCGAGAAACAAAACCTTCTGGAGCNNCGAAGAAACTTAAACTTGATAAATATATTAAATGGAAACCGCTTCTATCCCGTGATCAGTTGATAAAAAAGATCAAACAGTCTGACATATTCATGCTGCTTTCAAGATCAGAAGCTTATGGCATAACAGTTGCAGAAGCATTGGCACTCGGAACCCCTTGTATTATAACAGAAAGAACAGCTTTAAAAGAATTTTCAAAGGAACCAGGATGTTTTGTTGTTGATTATCCACCCGAACCCAAGGAAGTTGCTGATTCAATACTTGATGTTTATAAAAATGATGTGACCATAGGCCCGTTCACAGAAAAAATCAGGCCATGGAACAAAATTTCAAAGGATTATGAAGAATTATATGAAGGACTGTTATCAAAATAAGGTCCTTTCTGTTTGTATTCATAACTAAAAATGAAGATATTTCGGGTGGAACTCCATCCTCAACTAATACTTTGTAAATTTAATTGATTGTATTAGTAACAATAATACAGCTTGCATTGTGAGTAAACTGTTTTATCTGTTATATTTAAATGGTTTGCTAGATTATAAGCCGTTGTTGGTATTGTTTCTTACAATGATACAATCGATTATAAAAAAATAGAATTTGGGGGATTAATAATGGCAACGGCGTATAAAATAAGTGATTTAATAATCATCTTAACTGAAAAGCAAGAAGTATATGGTGATCTAGATGTTGTCTACGAAGATGACTACATGAATTATAGACTGGCCATTCGTGTAGATGTTGATGAAGAAATAATACCTGTTTTAGTAATTGGTTAACCGGACTATAGAATGGGCTACTAGCTGAGTTTTACTTTTCAGTCTATCACTTTTATGAAAAAAAATCCATTTTATTGTGCTAGATTTAGATAATGTTTTAAATTAATATCAAACAGATATAAACATATTATTGATAGATCATTTAAGATATTCTTGCAAAGACCGTAAATTCGCCCTGAATTCAATATAGATAAAATAAAGAAAAATAATGTAATTTAAACCGATTTCAAAGAGTTATATTCAAAATAATGTAGGTGAGTAAAATGTGTGTTTTATTAAATATCTTGGAAACCAGGACTCATTACAGAAGCAACAATGAACTCCTTAAGATGTCAATAAACCTTAATCAGGGGGCGAAGCAATAGTTAATTCATCTAAGCCTGATATTCAGAGTAAGAAGCTTTTGGATCGATTTAAAAGTGATAGAATTAAAAAGCTACTTTGGATTATTCCAAGTATAATAGCTTTTCTAATAGCTTTGATTCCAACTTTAACTAATCAATGGCCATTAACTCTAGATATATTCTGGCATATACGTATTGCAGAAGTTTACAGTCAATACGGATTTACCTTAATAGATCCCCTTGTTAATCCTCCTAGTGGAACTCCAATAGGTTATCCTCCCATTTTCGCATATCTAATAGTATTTTTAGGTAGTTTACTAAAAATTAATTATTTCCAGGTTGCAAAGCTCATACAACCATTTATGGCATTTTTTTCTGTCTTATCAGTATCCTATGTTGCAAAAAAGCTTTATGGAGATATCGCAGGTATTTCTGCAGGTTTTCTGATTATTTCAAGCTACCTCTTCAGCAGGCTGTTATCGCCACTCNNTCAATAATCACATCCATAACAATAGTTGTGGGAATTATAAAGAGAGAAAAAAGTTTTTTAATGAGTTACGCTTTATTTCTATCTGTACCGGTAATAGCTACTTTAATTTTATATATTGCAGCCCTTGTAACCGATCCTGTTTTTGCTAATAAAGTTATTGCAATTGTGGCAGGTTACATTACACCTCTACCATTCAGCGATCCCATAAGTATTTTTAAATATATTGCGTATCTCGGAATTACACTGATTTTCGCTATCGCTGGATCAATTGTGGCATTTAAAAGGAGAAGCTGTAAAGATCTATTCATTATAGTATGGATATTAGTCGTTTTCATCGTTAGTATATCATACTTGGTGGGGGTTCATGTTTATACCATAAGGCTCCTGATTCATTTGCTTTTACCCCTAACAATTATTGGAGGTTTTGGATTAAGCTACCTATATCTAGATTACAAAAAAACAGAATTTCCATCAAAATCTATAAGAAATATATTTTTAATTGCAATATTTTTAATTGCAACTTTACTCGCCATCTCGACTGTTACAATAACGAACTTTCAAAATA
>PMMY01000072.1 GCA_003162655.1 Methanobacterium sp.
GCAGCTGCAGCAAATCAGATGGGTCTTTCTAGTGGTATAAGTCATATAAGTAGTGGGGGAGGAGCATCTATAAACCTCCTTGCTGGTGAAGATTTGCCGGTTGTTAAGGTTCTAAGGGAACGTGCTACTAAAAAAATTATGAACTAAATATGATTTAGGATAACCTTATTTTATATTTCGTGTTTGAGTTGTTAGATCAAAACTTGGAATAATTTTGGAAGACTTATATTATTAGATGGAAAGGTATTATATGGGGTGGTGTAAGATATTAGGAAGGTGCACTACTAAAGTGATTGTATCATAATTAGAATAATAAAACCGTGTAAAACATGGATAAAAATCTTAAACCGTAGAACCCATAAGTATTTAAGTTAATATTCCATATAACTAAAAATGCCTCGGTAGCTCAGTCTGGTGGAGCGCGAGACTTGTAATCTCGTGGTCGGGGGTTCAATTCCCTCCCGGGGCTCTAAGCTGATCAATTAGACGCTTAAAAATCATTCAATTGGGACCATAGGGTAGCTTGGTCGATCCTTTGGGCTTTGGGAGCCTGAGACTCCGGTTCAAATCCGGGTGGTCCCATTCATTATCCCGCCTTAGCTCAATTTGGCAGAGCATCGGACTGTAGATCCGAGGGTTGCTGGTTCAAGTCCGGCAGGCGGGATTTTGTTATTTATCATTTTTTAGTTCAATACATTACCATATCTCGTGAAGATAGTAACATACATACAAAAGTTTATATACTATCAAACAATAAGTTTGTTAAAGGAAAAAGTATTTAAGCATGCATAGGTATATCTCCTTATACTCTCATTCTTTAGAGCTGCCCTGGTGGTGTAGGGGCTATCATGCAGGCCTGTCGAGCCTGCGACTCGGGTTCAAATCCCGGCCAGGGCGTTTGATATTGGGCCCGTAGCTCAGTCTGGGAGAGCGCTCGGCTTTTAACCGAGTGGCCGCGGGTTCAATTCCCGTCGGGCCCGTTCTTAATTTTTAACTGGAGGATAAATTGTGAAAAAAGACATTTTAAAACACAAATTGGTTCCAGATCATACTATTTTGTCAGAAACAGAAGCTAAAAAAGTAGTGAAAGATTTGAAGGTTCATCCTGAACAGCTACCAAAGATAAAAGTTGATGATCCCGTTGCAAAAGCTATTGAAGCTAAGCCTGGAGATATTCTTCAAATAACGAGGAAAAGCCATACTGCTGGAAAATTCGTTACGTATCGTTTGGTATTGGAATAGTTGGTATTGGAATTGTTTAGACTAATTAGGTAATGTATTGAATGAAAATTTGAAATAGATCAAATTGTTTTTTGGAGGAGTTTAAATCGAATTGTTTTTTGGAGGAATTTAATGGTAGAAAATGCATGGAAACTAGTTGATGCATTTTTTGATGAATACAACTTGGTAGACCACCACATCAAATCCTACAACGACTTTGTNNGAGGCAAGACTCAGAAACTTGACCTACTCTGCTCATATGTACCTTGAAATGGCCCTAACTAAAAAGGGTGATGAAGAGCAGGATATGGAAAAGGTTTACATTGGTGAGCTACCCGTGATGTTGAAATCAAATATATGTCATCTCAATGGTTTAGATGAAGAGGAAATCGACGACGTTGGTGAAGATCCACAGGATCCTGGAGGATACTTTATAGTGAATGGATCTGAAAGAGCCATTGTAACCATGGAAGAAATCGCACCCAATAAGATAATCCTTGAGAGAATAGGTGAAAAAGAGGATAGGCGTGCAAGAGCCATCGTAACATCGATAAAAAGTGGATTTAGGGCACGTATAACCCTTGAATATAGAAAACCACGTAAAAAAGGTGTTTTTTTACGAATTTCGTTCCCTTACGTACCAGGGGAAATTCCGTTGGTAGTACTTTTAAGAGCTCTTGGATTTGAAACTGACCAGGATCTAGTTACAAGTGTTTCGGATGAAAATGATATACAATTCCTTCTAATAGACGATATACAAACCTCTGAAATAATGACCCAGTACGATGCAATCAAATACATTGGAAACAGGGTTGCTAAGGGTATGACAGAAGAGTACAGAATCAAAAGAGCAGAAGATGTTATAGACAAATATCTGTTACCTCACATAGGTGTCTTACCGGAGAAAAGAGCAGAAAAAGCTACTTACTTGGCTGAAATGACCGAAATGCTCCTCCAAGTTGTATTCGAAAAGAGAGAACCACACGACAAGGACCATTACGCCAACAAAAGACTCAGAGTATCTGGAGATCTTATGGAAGATCTTTTCAGAGTTGCATTCACTAGTTTAACAAGAGATATGACTTACCAGCTTGANNAAACATGCAATAGCTACTGGAAATTGGGTTGGAGGACGTGCAGGTGTAAGCCAGCTACTCGACAGAACAAGTTACATGGGTACATTATCACATCTTAAAAGAGTTGTATCTCCATTAAGCAGGAGCCAACCACACTTTGAAGCTCGTGATTTGCATCCAACACAGTTTGGGAAAATATGCCCTAACGAAACACCTGAGGGACCTAACTGTGGACTCGTGAAGAACCTCGCAATACTGTCCAAAATATCAGAAGGCTCAGATCCTGAGGAACTTGAAGCTGTAATTAAAAAAATGGGAGTTATTAACCCTATACAATCTTTATAGATCAATTAATGATAATCCAAAGGATAATCAATATTGTTCGAAATTAGAGTTTGATGAGAGTGTTATAATACAAGAAATTGATTTCTTGTGTTTTAATTCAGTTGAATTCTCATCAAACCGGAAATCCTTTTGGGGGCAAATTCGTGAAAAAATCCAAAATATATATTAACGGTAAGATCATCGGGACTTGTGATGATCCAGAAGACTTTGTAGCATCCATGAGGGAGAAACGAAGATCTGGTGAAGTATCACCTGAGATGAACATAACACACTACCATGAAACAGACGAAATATATCTGTTCACAGATCCAGGAAGAACCAGGAGACCACTCATAGTTGTNNATGTTTCCTGATCATATCAATGAACACCATACACACCTCGAGATCGATCCATCAACCATGCTCGGAATCTGTGCAGGAATCATTCCATTTGCAAACCACAACTCATCACCTAGGAATACCATGGAAGCGGGTATGACAAAACAGGCCCTTGGCCTGTATGTTTCAAATTACAACATGAGGACAGATACCCGTGCACATTTACTACACCATCCACAAGTACCGCTCGTTAAAACCAAGAGTATGGACGCAACTAAATACGACAAACGTCCATCAGGACAGAACTTTGTTGTTGCTGTAATGTCCTATGAAGGTTACAATATGGAAGATGCTCTCATACTTAACAAAGCATCCATAGAAAGGGGACTTGCAAGATCATCTTTTTTCAGGTCATATGAAGCCTCAGAAAGACGTTATCCTGGAGGGCAGGAAGATAAGTTTGAGGTTCCAGAGAACATTGTCAGGGGTTACAGGTCAGAAGAAGTTTACAGACACCTGGATGAGGATGGAATAGTCAATCCAGAAGTTGAAGTCACTTCAGGAGATGTTTTAATAGGTAAAACATCTCCACCAAGGTTCCTTGAAGAGATAGACGAATTCGGAACAGTAGCAGAAAGAAGACGTGAAACTTCCGTAACTGTAAGGCACGGAGAACACGGAGTAGTAGATGCTGTACTTTTAACAGAAACTGTTGAAGGAAGTAAACTCGCAAAGATAAGGGTCAGAGACCAGAGACAGCCCGAATTTGGTGATAAATTTGCATCAAGGCACGGACAGAAAGGTGTTGTAGGTCTTATAGTTTCACAGGAAAATATGCCCTTCACAGAAGAAGGGGTAGTTCCAGATTTGGTAATAAATCCACACGCAATTCCATCAAGGATGTCTGTTGGTCAGGTTATTGAGATGCTAGCAGGCAAAGCCGGAACCATGGAAGGAAAAAGGATGGACGGTACACCATTTGGAGGTCAACAAGAAACCGAGATAATGGAACTGTTGAAGGAAAATGGTTTCGAAACAGCAGGTCGTGAATCACTTTACAATGGAATAACTGGAGAAAGAATCGAATCCGAGATATTTGTTGGAGTTGCATTCTATCAAAAACTGCACCATATGACCGCGGATAAAGTATACGCCAGGTCAAGGGGACCTGTACAAGTTTTAACAAGGCAGCCAACAGAAGGTAGAGCAAGAGAAGGTGGTTTAAGATTTGGAGAGATGGAAAGAGATTGTCTTATTGCACACGGTGCAGCACTTGCACTAAAAGAAAGACTTTTAGATGAATCTGACAAATATGAAGCTCTTATATGTCAGGAATGTGGAATGATAGCCATATACGACAGAATAAGAGACAAAAAATATTGTGCAATATGCGGTGAATCAGAAACATTTCCTGTTGAGATTTCATATGCATTCAAACTTTTACTCGACGAACTCAAGAGCCTTTGTATATTCCCAAAATTAGTTCTTGAAGATAAAGCATAGGGCGAACAGTAAGCTGATATGATGCTGAAATAAAGCAAATAACGGCACATAATAATAAGGAGAGAATGAGCTTGAAAGGAATTTTAAAAAAGATTTCCCAAATCAACTTTGGTCTTATGTCTCCAGAGAACATAAGAAAAATGTCCGTTACCAAGATCGTAACCCCAGACACCTATGATGAGGACGGATATCCAATAGAGGCCGGACTCATGGACCCTAGATTGGGAGTTATTGACCCAGGACTTCGATGTAGATCCTGTGGATCAAAGGGCGGAGATTGTCAGGGACATTTTGGACACATAAACTTAGCAAGACCCGTTATACATGTGGGGTTTGCAGACACAATTCACAAGGTTTTGCGATCAACCTGCAAAGACTGTGGACGTGTTCTCTTAACCGAAGCTGAAATGGTAGATTACAAAGAAAAAATTGAAAACCACCTCAAAAATGAGGAGAGCATAACAGCAATAATTAAAGAAGTTTACACCGTTGCAAGAAGGGATAAATGTCCCCACTGTGCTGAAGAACAAGAAGACGTCAAAATAGACAAACCAGTTTCAATAGTTGAAGGAAACTACAAACTCACTGCAAGTGAGGTAAGGGAAAGGCTTGAAACCATACCTGAAGATGAGTACATATTTGTTGGTATAAACCGTGAAATTGCAAAACCAGAATGGATGGTTTTAACAGTACTTCCTGTTCCACCAGTGACTGTGAGGCCTTCAATAACACTTGAAACAGGAGAAAGGTCTGAAGACGATTTAACACATAAACTTGTGGATATTTTAAGGATCAACCAGAGGCTCAAGGAAAACATGGAAGCAGGAGCACCCCAACTCATAGTTGAGGATCTTTGGGAACTTCTACAGTATCATGTTACAACCTACTTTGACAATGAGGCATCGGGGGTGCCACCGGCCAGACATAGGTCAGGAAGACCTCTTAAGACACTTGCACAACGTCTTAAAGGTAAAGAGGGGCGTTTTAGAAGTAACCTTTCTGGTAAGAGGGTTAACTTCTCAGCCAGAACTGTTATATCTCCCGATCCAAATATAAGCATAAATGAGGTTGGAGTACCAGAGATGATAGCCACAGAGGTAACTGTGCCTGTTTTTGTAACTGAATGGAACATCGATGATATGAAGAAGTTCATAATGAACGGTCCCAAAGTACATCCCGGAGCTAACTATGTTATAAGGCCAGATGAAAGGAAGATAAGGGTTTATGATGAGACCAAAGAAACAGTTATCGAGAAACTGGAACCTGGATTCATTGTTGAAAGGCACCTCATGGATGGAGATGTCGTATTATTCAACAGGCAGCCTTCACTCCATAGGATGTCAATGATGGCCCACGAAGTTAAAGTTTTACCATACAAAACTTTCAGGTTGAATTTATGTGTTTGCCCACCATACAACGCTGATTTTGATGGAGACGAAATGAATATGCATGTATTTCAAACAGAAGAATCTCGTGCAGAAGCTAAATCCCTTATGAGGGTTCAGGAACACATACTATCCCCAAGATTTGGAGGACCGATCATAGGTGGAATACATGATCATATATCCGGTGCATACCTTCTTACAAGAGAAGGTTCTATTTTCTCAGAGGAAGACGTATTTCAAATGGTTAAACGTGCTAGAATGCCTTTACCAAAGGCTACTGGTAAAGATTGGACTGGAAAACAGGTTTTCAGCTTACTTCTTCCTAAGGATCTCAACATGGTCTACAAGGCAGAAATATGCAGGAAATGCGATGAATGTCTAAAACAGGAATGTAAAAATGATGCATACGTAGTCATAGAAAATGGGCAGATAAAAACCGGTGCAATGGACGAAAAAGCCTACGGTGCATTTTCGGGTAAGATACTGGATTCCATTGTTAAGGAGTACGGTACAGATAAGGCTCGTGAATTCCTTGATTCATCCACCAAACTTGCAATTGCAGGTATAATGAAAAGGGGTTTCACAACCAGTACAGCGGACGAGGAAATACCAAGGGAAGCCAAAGATCGTATAGAACAGTTACTTGCAAATGCGGAGGCAAGGGTTGAACAGCTAATTGAAGCATACCACAATGAAGAACTGGAAGCCCTGCCGGGCAGAAGCCTAAGGGAAACCCTTGAGATGAAGATAATGCAGGTTCTTGGTGAAGCCAGGGACAAGTCTGGTGAAATAGCAGAAAGTTACTTTGGAATGGAGAACCATGCTGTCATAATGGCTCTTACTGGTGCAAGAGGTTCAATGTTGAACTTGACTCAGATTGCGGCATGTGTAGGTCAGCAATCTGTTCGTGGTGGACGTATAGAAAGGGGTTATAGTAAAAGAACACTACCTCATTTCCAGGTTGGAGAACTTGGTGCTAAAGCAAGTGGATTTGTTCATTCAAGCTACAAGAAAGGTCTAGACCCACTGGAGTTCTTTTTCCATGCAATGGGTGGAAGAGAAGGTCTGGTAGATACAGCTATACGTACTGCACAGAGTGGTTACATGCAGAGAAGACTGGTTAATGCCCTTCAGGATCTGAATGTACAGCCAGATGGAACTGTAAGAGACAACAGGGGAGTTATTATCCAAACTCAATATGGTGAAGACGGTATAGACCCTGCAAAAAGTGACTACGGTAAAGTTGCAGACATAGACAGGATGATAGACGAGATGAGGATAAAATCCAAGGCTGGAAAATAACCAGCAGGATTCATCATTTATTTTTAATTTAATCGATTATTGATATTATTAATGGGACGTAATAGGATCAGGTGGTTTTGTGGACATAGAGAAGGTAGAAAAGGTTGTTAAAAAGAAAAGGACCAAATTTCCTGAAAAACTTATTTATGAAATAGCTGAAGCAGCCGAAAGACATGAATTAAACGACAAGGAATTAGATGAACTCGTTAAGGAAATTAAAAAGGCTAACCAGCGTGCTGGTGTTGAAAATGGAGAGGCCGTAGGTACGGTAGCTGCACAGTCAGTTGGAGAACCAGGTACCCAGATGACTATGCGTACTTTTCACTATGCAGGTGTTGCAGAGCTGAACGTTACACTGGGACTCCCACGTCTCATAGAAATTGTGGATGCCAGAAAGAAAATATCAACTCCAACCATGGGGATATATTTTGACGAGGAATACAGTGCAGACGAAGAGTTTGTAAGAAAAATAGCCAATCGTATTGGTAAGATCATATTAAACGATATCTTAAAGGATTTCAACGTAAACTACGCTAATATGAACCTTTCCATAGAGATCGATGAGGATAAGGTAAATGATAAAAGACTTGAATACGACGAGATCATTGCCAAGATAGAAAAAGCTTTTAAGAAAGTAGAAATAGATAAGAACCTACTCAGTTTTGAACCTACGATTTCTGATCCTAAACATGCAATAAGAGAATTAAGACTTTTAGCTGATAAGGTTCGCGATCTCCAAATAAGCGGTGTTAAAAATATCGGAAAGGTCGTGATCAGGAAAGAAGGTGCAGAATGGGCTATACACACCGAAGGTTCAAACCTTGGAGCCGTCCTCAAAATGGAGGGTGTAGATAAGACAAGAACAAGCACAAACGACATCCACGAAGTAGAGAAAGTTCTAGGAGTAGAGGCAGCACGAAACGCAATCATACATGAAGCTCAGAGTACAATGGAAGAACAAGGACTTACAGTTGATGTAAGACACATTATGCTGGTTGCAGATATGATGACTGCCGATGGTAAGGTAAAATCCATTGGAAGACACGGTATAAGCGGTGAAAAGGCTAGTGTTCTTGCAAGGGCTTCTTTTGAAGAGACAGGTAAACACCTTTTAAGAGCCAGTATCAGAGGAGAAATTGATCACCTCACTGGTATAATCGAAAATATTATAATAGGACAGCCAATACCACTGGGAACAGGGTCTGTGGGCGTCATTATGAAAGAGAAGAAATAGGAGGCAGTAGATGGATATAGATAGAGGAATAAGAGTTGCTGTAGATACAGGTAATGTCATACTTGGATCTGACAAATCAATTCAGGAGCTAAAACTTGGAAAGGGAAAGCTCGTGATCATTGCAGGTAATTGCCCTACAGATATTAGGGAAGATGTTGAACAGTATTCAAAATTATCAGATGTCACTGTTTACAATTATGATGGTACAAGTGTAGATCTAGGATCTGTATGCGGTAAACCATTCACAGTTGCAACATTAATAATTAAGGATCCTGGTGACTCCACCATATTAGAGATAATGGGGTAGTTTCTGTGACCATAAAATTTTCAACCAACGAAATAAGATACATTGCATTGTTTGAAAGCATGACCGGTGCCATGGTAAAGGACTGTTTAGTGGATGATGAAAATGGTAAATTAACATTCCTGGTTAAAAAGGGAGATATGGGACTTGCCATTGGAAAAAGAGGAAGCACAGTTGCCAAGGTTCAGAAAACAGTTGATAAAGGTGTTGAGGTTATTGAACATTCAGATGATCCTGTTGAATTTATAGGAAATCTCATGTCCCCTGCTAAGATCAGAAGTATAAGAATACTTCAGAAAGAAAACGGGGAGAAAATTGCCACTCTTGAGACAGATTCAAGGAATAAACGCACCGCAATTGGAAAAGGCGGTCAGAACATAGAGCGAGCAAGACTCTTGGCCAAGAGGCAGCATAATATAAATAACATTATTATAAAATAGAGATGAACGAGAAACAGATGTTTAAATCATATTATCCAAATAATAAGTGTTACTCTTATTATCATCGAATATAATATTATTAAATAATTAATTGGATATATCTGATAAATTTGATTAAATGGTAATTTTACAAGGAGGAATTTCATTTGCCAGGACTTTTCGCAGCAAAAAAGCTTAAAAAGAATAGACAGAACTTCAGGTGGAAGGATGTGGAGTATAAGAGGAAAGCTCTTAGATTAGATGTTAAAGCTGACCCATTAGAAGGTGCACCTCAGGCTAGGGGAATCGTTATTGAGAAGGTGGGTGTAGAGGCAAAACAGCCCAACTCAGCCATAAGGAAATGTGTACGTGTCCAGCTTATAAAAAATGGTAAACAATTAACAGCCTTTGCTCCCGGAGATGGTGCAATCGGGTTCATTGACGAGCACGATGAAGTCATGATAGAGGGAAT
>PMMY01000119.1 GCA_003162655.1 Methanobacterium sp.
CGAGCGGTCAAAGGCGCTAGGTTGAGGGCCTAGTGGGGTAGCCCTTCGCGGGTTCGAATCCCGTCCCCTGCACTCTATTTTGATTTTAAATATAAAAAATTTGATTAATCTTTTTTTTGTATATTTTCAATTTATAATAAATTTTTTAATTCACATTCTTTTTTAATCAAATAACCAGGAATTTATTGGTGAATAGTTCATTCAATTATTATGGTTACCTTTAAAGGTTTAGAGTTTTTTAAATCCTTGATCAATTCCTTTTTAAGGTCGCTTGCCGCTTTATCTGCGTTTATCATTAGGGTTCTGCTGCATTTGAAATCACTTTTCCTTGAAACCATGTCTGTGGGGTGATCAAGAGTTAGTTCGGAATGTCCATTACCCTTTATCTCATCCACAGCATTTTCAGTTTCTAGTCTAATTGTTATAATTGTATTATCAGCCTTGATTGCGTTGGATATCTCTTCTGGAATATTATCCATTGACACTGGAGATTTTACTCCAATTATGCAGTCTGCTCTTTTACTTATATCAAGATCCTTAGTTAATTCCAGGGTTGTTTTATGTTTTGATGTTATATTTGGGTGTCCCCTTACTAAAAAAGTGTACTCCATGTTTTTAAACCTCTAATTAAGATATTTACAATTGATCTTCAAAAATTTTTTTATAATTATGGATTAACTTAACTTTAAACAAATTTTATAATTGTCAAATTATTAAATTTATAATTTTAAACAATATAATTATCTTTAAATCCGATATAAACTTTACATTGAAATCCTAACTAATAGTTAGAGGTTGAAAATAATGAAAATATTTTGTGTTATCGAAAATACTGCGAAATTTGCATCAGAATTTTATGCTGAGCACGGTCTTTCTATTTTAATCAAATATATAAGTTATAAAGTTCTATTTGATACGGGGAGTACTCCTGATGTTTTAAAAAAGAATATTAAACTTCTAAATGGATTAGAAGGTCTTAAATCTGTTGTTTTAAGCCACGGACACAATGACCACACCGGTGGGCTGTCCTACGTAATGAATAATAGCTCTGCAGATATTTTTATGCACGAAAGAGCCATTTTACCCAAATATATTTTGAGAAATGATAAAATGGAGTTCATTGGAACAGATGAAGTATTAAAAACTAAGCTTACCCACGTTTTGAACGATGATCAAAAAAATAAATCTGAAACAAGGGTTGAACTAATTTCAAAAACTACTGAGATTGCCCCCAATATTTTTATATTATCTGAAATTTCTTTAAATAATGATTTTGAGGAGATAAACCCATCATTTTATATTAAAGATCATGGAAAGTTTTTTAAAGACAATTTTGAAGATGAAGTAGTGCTGGTTATTAAAACGGATCAAGGACTTTTGATCTTATCCGGATGCGCACACAGAGGTATTGTGAATACTGTTTCATCAGTGGTGGAATTTTTCAACAATGATGATGTTTACGCTGTGATTGGTGGTACTCATCTTGTATCAGCCAGTGAAGATATTATTAATAAAACAATTAAAGAACTAAAAAAATATGATCCTAAATACCTGATTCTCGGCCATTGCAATGGCTTAAATGCTATGTGCATGTTTAGAAATGTATTTGAGAATAAATTTGAAGCACTTGAATCTGGTAAAGAAATAATTATAGGTGAATAAATTTAGTACGAATTATTTTGAATATTACAAATATATTACTAAAAATAAACTTATAAAGGTTTAAATGACAAAAAAAATAATATTAAAGGGTACTTATTGTCTTATAATACATTTAAGAAAAGATACATCCATTGAAGTTGGTAAATGTGGTTCTATTAATTTCAAAAGGGGTTATTATGTTTATGTTGGTTCTGCACTTAACTCGCTGCNNATATTTACGTTGGTTCTGCACTTAACTCCCTGGAAAGTCGTTTAAAAAGACATTTAAGCCCTAATAAAAAACTTTTCTGGCATGTTGATTACCTCTTAAACAGTTCTAATGCTGGAATAGAGGAGATCGTGTTTGCTGTTGATGAAGGTAAATGGGAATGTGTCCTGGCAGCTGAGATATCCAAGGAAGGTGTTGAAGTAGGGGATTTCGGTTGCTCGGACTGTAAATGTAGTTCCCACCTGTTCTACTTTGATGAGTTAGAGGAATCCACTGCAGTCTGTATTAGTTCATTTAAAAAGATATTATTGGAACCTAATAAATTGGATGATTTAAAGGAAATACAATCCCTCGAAAATAATTAAAATGAGATTTTAATAAATTCTCATTATTTATTATTTTTAGATTATGGTTACTGATACTTCCTGAAAAATTTATCGAACTCATCTATATTCATTGGTTCAGGAATTACAAATTTTTGATTTTCGTATATAGCTTTGGCAAGTTTTCTATAAACTTCTGCCTGTTCTGAATCTGGAAATTTTTCTAAAACTGTTTTAGCATCGATTTCACTCTTCTGAACTATCTCGTTTCGGGGTATGACCCCGATGATCCTGCTGTTAACCCTACCAGCAAACTCCTGAACAATTTCAAGCTCATTTTCAATTCCCCTGCAGTTGCAGACGATACCACCAAAACTGCCTTTAAGTTTTTTTATTCCCTTACATATGTTGTTGGCTGCGTATAATGCCATATACTCACCTGATGTGACTATGTAAACTTCGTCTGCAAAGTTTTCACGAAGTGGTACAGCAAATCCGCCGCACACAACATCTCCAAGCACATCGTAGATTATTAGATCAAGATCATCTGAAAAAACACCGAGTCGTTCCAGGAGATTCATGGCTACAATTACTCCCCTTCCTGCGCATCCAACTCCCGGTTCAGGACCTCCGGATTCAACACATCTCACTTCACCGTATCCTCTAAACAAAATGTCATCGATGGATGCATCCTTCCTATTTTTTAAAATATCGAGTATTGTGGGTATTCTTTCACCCACCAATGTACGGGTTGTGTCTGCCTTAGGATCACAGCCTATTACAAGTACATTTTTATCCTCAGAATGGGCTGCTGCAATGTTTGACACTATGGTAGATTTTCCAATTCCACCCTTTCCATAGATTGCAATTTTTTTGGTTTTACTCATCCCCTCTCACCATTGCACCTATGATATCCCCCCTGGTAACTATTCCTACTAATTTACCATCATCATTAACCACAGGAAGCCTTTTGACTTTGTGTGAATCCATTAATTCTGCTGCATCTGATATTGAAGCATCAGGACCTATCTTAACCACTTTTTTGGTCATTATTTGATCTATTACAGTTGATCCTGCCCTTTGCATGTCTTCTGCAATTTCATCGAGTTCGTATTTCATTCTCACTGGAAGTTCAATCAAGTCTAGTGGTGCCGGAAGTATGAGGTTTATTTTTGGTGAATGTACTTCAAGGAGCCTCATTATATCTCCTTCACTGATCACTCCCACAACCTTGTTATTTTCGTCTACAACAGGAGCTCCGCTTATCTTATTGTCCCTGAAACTCTGTGCTACATCAACTATTTTATCCAGCTCATTAAATTTTATAACATCCTTCTTCATAGCATTTTCAATCTTCATCAAATCGACTCCATACTATAATTCTTTAACCATTTTTAAATGTCTTATTAAAGATATCTTGGTAGTGAAATTTTACATTATCTTTGATTTTAACTACATTTGTTTTGTTATTAAATTGTATCTACATTTGCGTGTTATATTAAAAAATAATTATTCTAATAATTCATCTTTTTATTCTTTTGTATACCGCATCGTTGGGCCTTACCTTTTCTTCGACATGAATTGCTACATTTTGACCCTTGGAAATTTTATCTATATTTTTTCCGTTCACCTGCATTGATCCTACTTTAGTTAATATCGATCCNNGCTGCACCGACCTTCTGGTAGTAATTCACTACCACACCAACGTCTTTTTTGACGTGTGTTGCCTGGTTGGATGTGCTGGTATCATGTGGTGTTCTAAAGAAAAATCCTGTATCAAATCCTCTGTTAAACACTTTGGCAAGTTCTGTCCTCCATTTTCTGATTTTCTGCTGGTGATCCTGTGAATTCCATTTACCCTCCTCATAAATGTAAATAGCTTCCCTGTAGATCCTAGTTACAGTTGCTACATAATCTGCAGGTTTGGCCCTTCCCTCTATTTTAAACACGTTTATTCCGGCTTCTATTAGTTCGGGTATGTATTCCAGCATACAGAGATCCCTTGGACTGAATATATGTGATTTATCCGATTTTGAATCTTCAAATGCTGTGGGATCTTCATGAAAATTTGAATCATCTAAATTTGAATCAAACCCACCACTCATTACCAGTTCTTCTTCATCCTCTGATATTATTTTCCATTCTTTTCTACATGGTTGAAGACATTCCCCACAGTTTGCACTTTTATCATAAAGATAGGAGCTTAAAAAACATCTCCCTGAAATTGCAACACACATTGCACCGTGTACAAAGACTTCGATCTCCATTTTAGTGTTTTTTGCAATTTCTTCTATCTCTTTAAGTGAGTTTTCCCTTGAAAGTATAGCCCGTGAAACACCCATTTCTTGAAGAACCTTCAAAGCCTCGCTGTTGGATAAATTGGTCTGTACACTCATGTGAATTGGAAGATCATTTTCCCGGGCTATATTAAGCGCTCCTAGATCCGATACAATGACTGCATTTGCACCTGATGATTTGATTATGGGCATTAAATTTCTTAATTCAACTAAATCACTTTCTTTAACCACTGTATTAGTACATACGTAAAGTTGAACATCTGAATCCCGACAGATTTTTACTGCATCTTCAAGATCGTCAATTGAAAAATTGGCCACATTAGTCCTCATGTTGTATTTCTGTAAACCT
>PMMY01000241.1 GCA_003162655.1 Methanobacterium sp.
CCAAAAAAATGGTACAATATTGCTGCAGATCTTCCTGTTGAAATTCCCGCACCATCACAAACAGAAGAAGGACACCAGCTTGAAAATCTGCCAAAATTATTCTCCAAATACGTTCTTGAACAGGAAATGTCTCAAGAAAGATGGATAGACATTCCAAAAGAAGTCAGAAACGTTTACAAACAGGTTGGAAGACCTACACCACTTTTCAGAGCTACTGGCCTTGAAAAATATTTAGACACTCCTGCGAAGATCTACTACAAACGAGAAGATATGTCCCCTGTAGGTAGTCACAAATTGAACACCGCAATTGCACAAGCATATTATGCTAAAAAAGCAGGTGCTGAAAGATTAACTACAGAAACAGGGGCTGGACAATGGGGATCTGCTTTATCACTTGCATGTTCTCTTCTAGATCTCGAATGCACAGTTTATATGGTAAATGTTTCATTCAAACAAAAGCCTTATCGTAAAACTGTTATGCACCTCTACAATGGAGAAGTAATCCCTTCACCAAGTAACAGGACCGAATTCGGTAGGAAAATGCTTCAAGAAGATCCAAATCACCCAGGATCTCTTGGAATCGCAATATCGGAAGCAATTGAAGATGCTCTGACTGACGATAAGGTATTTTATACCCTTGGAAGTGTTTTAAACCATGTTCTACTTCATCAAACTGTTATAGGTCTCGAAGCTAAGAAACAGTTTGAACTCATTGATGAAACACCAGATATTTTGGTTGGATGTGTAGGGGGAGGGAGTAACTTCGGTGGAGCTGCATTCCCATTCATGAAGGACAAGATCTCTGGAGATCTCAACTGCCAGTTCTTAGCTGCTGAACCATCCTCCTGTCCAACACTAACACAGGGTGAATATCAATACGACTACGGTGACACCGCGGGATTAACTCCCCTAATGAAAATGTACACCCTTGGGCATGAATTTGTACCGCCATCAGTCCACGCAGGTGGTTTAAGGTACCACGGGATGGCCCCCCTAGTTTCTCTACTTGTTAACCAAGGCTTGGTCGAGGGAAGAACAGTAAACCAGACAGAACTCTTCGAAACTGGAAAAATATTTGCCAATGCCGAAGGTGTTATACCTGCTCCTGAAACCTGTCATGCCATTAAAGTTGGAATGGATGAAGCAATAAAATGTAGAAAAAGTGGAGAAGAAAAAAACATATTAATAAGTTTTTCTGGCCACGGATTACTAGATCTTCAGGGATATGATGACTTTATAGAGGGACATTTAACACAATGATCCCTTATTATTTATTTTTTTTATATAGAGTGAAATAAATTATTGAACCAATATCCTGATAATTTTTATTTGATTATTTTTGAGTTATTACTGAAATTTAGAATAGTTTCAATTTTAAACCACGAGATACACTAAGATTTCTGATGTATTGAAATATTTATTTATATGATTCGATCCATATCATTAATTGGACTAATAATGGAGGATAATAATTATGTATCAAATAGGGGAAGCCTTAATAGGAAATGGCAATGAAATCGCTCACGTTGATTTAGTAATTGGAGATAAAAATGGACCTGTAGGTGCTGCATTTGTAAACAACATGTCTGACATGTCAATAGGACACACACCGCTTTTATCTGTTATACGACCAAACTTACTTACAAAACCAGCAACACTTATTGTACCAAAAGTGACTGTAAGAGACTTGAGGGATGCTGATAAGATTTTCGGACCTGCACAAACAGCAGTTGGAAGAGCTGTTGCAGATGCAGTTGCAGAGGGGATAATACCAAAAAAAGACGTAGAAAACCTTGTAATAATTGCAGGAATATTCATACACCCTGGTGCAGAGAACTACCGCAAAATTTACCAGTACAACTACGGTGCAACTAAATTGGCCATTCAGAGAGCAATGAAAGGTTATCCATCAGTTAAAAAAGTATTAGCTGAAAAAGATCGTGGAACACACCCTGTAATGGGATTCAAAGTAACAAGACTGTGGAGTCCCCCATATCTCCAAGTTGCCCTTGACCTAGACAACATGGAAGACATGGAACGTATAATTAATACCCTACCAAACAGGGAAAGAATACTCATTGAAGCAGGAACACCTCTTGTTAAGAAGTTTGGAGTAGGAATTATTGGGAAGATAAGGGAACTTAAAAATGATGCATTTATCATAGCTGACCTAAAAACATTAGATGTAGGCCGTATTGAAGTTAAAATGGCTGCAGATGAAACTGCAGATGCCATAGCCATTTCAGGACTTGGTACAATAGAATCAATTGAAAAAGCGATCCACGAGGCTCGAAAACAGGGAATATATTCAATACTGGACATGATGAACGTTGAAAACTTCGTTAAAAAACTTGAAAAACTTGAATACAAACCAGACATTGTTCTACTCCATAGAAACGTTGATCTTGAAACAATGCAGTCAGAAAGAGGAGAAAAACTCGCAGAAGTTACAGAATGGGGTAACATAAACCAAATCAAAAGTATCCTTGGTGAAGGTAAACTCGTAGCAGTAGCTGGAGGAGTAACTCCAGACCGTGTTGATAAAGCCCTTGAAAGTAAGGCAGATATTATCGTTGTTGGTAGATATATCATTGGTTCAAGGGATGTGCGACGTTCAGCCCAGGATTTCCTGGATCGCATGCCACAGGATCCGGATACAATGAGATTGGCTATGGATGAAGACGAATCTATTTAAAATGAGATTAAGAGGGTTTCATTTTTAATACCCTCATTTAATTATTTTTAATAATTTTTATAAGTATTTATAGAGTTTCTTTTGACTTTTCTCAATAAAACAATAAATTTTATTATTTAGATGTTATATTAATAATAGATTCATTCTTCAATTTGTTTATAGGTTATAATACTTCATGGGTGGTGTAGTTCTTGATGATACTCGGGATAAGTGGAAGTCCAAGAAAACAAGCAACAGAATACGTTTTAAGAGAATCACTTAATATGTTGGAAGAAAAGGGTTTTGAAACAGAGTTTTTTGGTTTAAGGGGAAAAAATATTAGTCCATGCAGACACTGCGATTATTGTATTAGGAAAAAGGAATGCATTGTTAAGGATGATATGCAAGATCTTTATCCACTAATCACCGCTGCTAATGGAATAGTTATGGCAACTCCTGTTTATAATGGAGGTTTAAGTGCTCAGTTAAAGGCGGTAATGGATCGATGCCGAGCCTTAGGAGCTATTAACTTTGATTTCATGCGTTATAAAGTAGGAATGGCAATATCTGTAGGTGGAGATCGAATTGGGGGGCAAGAACTAGCAATACAGCAAATATTGACTTTTTACATTCTCACAGGTGCAATCCCAGTTAGTGGTGGAGCTTACGGAGCCAACTTGGGAGCTAATTTTTGGTCTCAAGACACCCTTAAAGGCGTTAAAGAAGATGATCAGGGTTTCAGAAGTCTTCGTAAAACTGTAAAAAGATTCGCAGCTTTTATAGAAAATTTTGAAATGAAAAAATGATTAAAATTCATAATTAAATATTTAACGAATTAAATATTTAGTAAATAGATAATTAATAAAATTTAAGTTAGAAGTTATAAGTTATAATTAAATATTAATAAATAAGCCCTTAAAGACTAAAAAACTCTAAAATAAAAAATTACATATTATTATAAGTTAAAAGTTATAAGTTATAAGGTTGATAAAATGAGGATTACAGTTGACAAGGACAAATGCACAGGGTGCGGAACATGTAAAGAAGCTTGTCCTAAAGGACAAAAAATCTGGAAAATCAATGATAAAGCCACCCCATCCAATTTAGAATACTGTCATCTGTGCACTATATGTGCAAGTAAATGTCCAGAACATGCAATACAGGTTATAAGGGATGATAAAGATGAGAAAGAAAACTCTGAGTAGAAAAACTAATGAAACAGATATTAAGATATCTCTTGATCTAGATGGAAAGGGACAATTCAATATTAATACTGGCATAGAATTTTTCAATCATATGCTTGACTCTTTTGCAAAGCATGGATTCTTCAATTTAGAAGTTAACGCCAAGGGAGATACTGGTGTTGATGACCACCATACAGTTGAAGATGTAGGTATACTGCTTGGAAAAGTTTATAATGAAGCAATTGGGGACAAAAAAGGGATAAAAAGAATGGCCCATGCAATAGTGCCCATGGATGATGCCCTTGCAACGGTTGCTGTTGACATTAGTGGTAGAAGTTATTCTGTACTTAACTTAGAATTTAATAAACCAAAGGTGGGAGATTTGAGTACCGAAAACGTAGAGCACTTCTTTGAATCATTTGCAAATTCTGCAAAGATAAATATTAATGCAAAGGTAGATGGAGAAAATGATCATCACAAAATTGAGGCCCTTTTCAAATCATTTGCGAGAGCACTCAAAGAAGCATCCATAATAGAGCATGAATCTATTCCTAGCACCAAAGGGATNNTATTCAGGCCACACACTTAAAGTTGCGGAAGCTCTTAAAACAAAAATAAATGCAGATTTAACTAATATAAAGAGTGAAAAAGATGATTGGTATCTTTTTAAATTATGGAAAGCATTGAGGGAAAACAAAGTTCCAATAAAACCATGCCAGACAGATT
This sequence comes from Methanobacterium sp., assembly GCA_003162655.1. Classification (GTDB taxonomy): domain Archaea; phylum Methanobacteriota; class Methanobacteria; order Methanobacteriales; family Methanobacteriaceae; genus Methanobacterium_B. Next base: position 4,585 of record PMMY01000241.1, read on the forward strand.
TAATGAACTATGATGGACTTGTGTTATGTAGTCCGGTTTGGGGTGGAAAAACTCCCCCTGCAATCAATAAATATTTATCAGAACTTATAAATGTGAAAGGCAAACATTTCGGTGTTTTCATCACATCCGGGGGCAACAGATCCCAAAAGGCAACCATTCAAATGCGTGAATATTTGGATGGCCAGGGAATGCAATTTTTAGGACAAATGAGGCTCCTTGCTAAGGATGTTGAAGAAGAAAAATACGGTGAGATATTTGATTTATTTGCAAAAAAATTCATCGATTAAAAGATTTTAGGAGTTTAAAGGTGGATATAATGAAATTAATCGCCCCATTTTTGATTAACTCAGTAATTGATAAAGAGAGCATTAGGAAAGTACCTCAAATAAAAAATTATACTGGTAAGACCATAATTCAAACAGTGAGTAAATCTAGTTTAACACCTACTAATTCGTTTATTATAATATCAAGTAGTGGGACTACAGTGGTTGCAGATCCTACTTTAATGCCGACTCCAGAAGAGCTTGATCTGAACCCTGATGCCATAACAGTTACCCATACACATTCCGACCATATTGATCCAAAATTTACAGACAATCAAAAATGTAAAAAATCTATTGCTAAGGTAGAAAGCTTCGATGTTAATGATATTCACATTTACAGTATCGGATCCTCACATCGAGGAAATATTATTAATCAAAACTCACCTAACAATGTTATATATGTTTTTGAGGTTGATGGGCTTAGAATCGCCCATATGGGAGATATAGGACAAGATCATCTTACTATAAAACAAATAGAAACCCTTGGAAAAATTGATATAGCATTAATGCAATTTTCAAACCCTTTTTCGGGCATGTTTGACTCTGACAAAGGATTTACCTTGATTGAAGAACTAAAACCACAAATAATTATTCCCACACATTCAAACCCCCGATCTACTCGTAAGATTGCTAAAATGTTGGGCAAACTTGAAATAGTAGAAAATTTAATTGCATTGAAACCTGAAGATTTAGAAGATGCGAAGAGGAAAGTTGTGTGGTTGAAAAACACTTTAAATTATTGAAATATATTCAAATAAAATTATTAATAATCTGCTATTTCAAAAGAAGTATTCTTGAAATAATTAAATAATCGTCCAAAATCAATGCCAGAAACTTTTTTCCTCTTAAAATCTTCATATATATTTTTTCTTCCTTCTTCGAGATGTTTGGAAGTAATCCCATGTTTAATAGATAAATCTGCTTCAATAAATGCTGTTAATTTATCACATGCCTTTATGAGTTTCCCATCAAGTGGGTGAAATTCGTTGTTATTGTAGTTTAGATTAAGTTCCTCGAAACTTATTCCTTTAATGATCTTATCCTTAATTTTAACTTTGTTTTCAAATTCATCTTGTGTGAAGTATCTCATCTCATCTCTCCAAGAACCTGGTAACAATGGCAAAAGACGAGTTTTCATTTGATCTTCTTCGTAATCCTTAATAATACCTTCTAAACCTTCAACAGAAGTTTTTATCGGTGAAATAATGTCCTTGGTGAGTACTTCTGGTAAATCGTGGAACAATCCTGTAAAAAAATTATTGTAAAGTCTTTTGGGGCATGGATTATTTTCAAGAGAGAGAATATATGATGTTATAGCCACAATGTACATGTGACCTAGAACAGAAGTTTTGGGAACCCGTGGTGAGTGTGCCCATCTTTCCTGAAAGCGAAGTTGTCCACAAAGATCTATAAATCCAAAATATTTTTTTTCCAATGATAATTTTTGAACACCTATCAAATCGTGATGATCCTCTATCTGATTCGCTATCGCCTCTTTCGTCTCTTCAATACCATAAACAAATGGGGATGTATGATAAATAATCTTAAATTCCCAGTTTGTGGCCATATAATGTGCAGCTTTTAGTATACGCTTTTCTATTCTCGCATATTTGTGATCAAACAGGTATTTTTCGAAATTTCCTTTGAAGTTCTTGCTTACACCGTTTATATCTGCTTCTAATTTTTCAAGAACATAATCATTTAGATCATCTTCCTTCTCTTCCATCATTTTATGAAAAACTGGAGGTTTAATATCTGTTAATATGGTTCTGTGCAGAAATTCAAATATTCCTCCTTCTATAAGTTTCTGCCAGTTAATATCAATTTCTCTATCATTCTCTTCGAATTTGGCTATTACATATGCTATAACCATTTTATGTGCCTGTTTGTCAAGTTCAGTTAACTCAACAGGTCTTATATGATCATTCCATCGATTCATACTGGCTGCTTCATAAAACCTCTCAAGCAGATTTTCAATCATAGATACACCTAAAAATAACAAGAATTCAATTTATAATTAAAATTTTAAAAAAAAACAAAAAGTGACGACCCGAAGGTCGTTGTATCAAATTATTGTGGTTTTTCCATTAAAACAGATTTTGCTAATGTCTGGCCTTTTCCACCGTGAGGAGTTCTCACGACAGTGTCGTTAGCCTTTTCAATATCCCTAGCTTCTGAAGCTAATTTAGCTGCTACACCTATCATTTCATGAGCTGAAGCAACGATTGGAACGTATTTATCAAAGTCTCGGACCATGAAACATCCTTCGACATCGATGTCAGCCACTTTGGATGCAATTTCGTATGCAGCCATTGCTTTTGCTTTTGCATATGGGCTGGAAAATTGTGCAGCTTCTACAGCCTTGTCTCTTGATATAATAACTTTTGGTACTTCAAGAGTTTCACCAGCTTCAACAGTAGCTATTGCTGCATCAATTGTGTTCTGGACAACCCTATATGCTCCTGTTAGTGCTAATACTTTTATTACATCGGAATTGAATGATGCCATTTCTGTTGGGTCAAGGAATTCTCTCCTTGCACCAATCATAGGGTCTGCTTTGACTATAATGTAACCTAAACCTTGTTCATCCATTTCGTCTTTAGATCTTAGTCCTGGAGCGTCACCAATAATGATTGCAGGAACGTCTGCAGCAGATAATAATTCTCTTGCTTTAGCAGGGCCTGGTGCACCTGGGTTTGGGCTTATGAATACAACAAAATCCCTGTCCATTTGTAACATTAATGGTACAGCTTTTTCGATTTCTTCTGGGTTCATCTTAGCCCCAGAGCCTATCACACAAGTATCTATGTTGGGTCTATCAGCCCTCTCATCAAGTAATAAGTCAATTACTGGAGAGGTACCTATATTACCGCATTTAATGATTCCTATTTTTACAACCATTTTATCACCAAGGTTGCTATTCAAATGATCAAATAAGTATTTTTTGATTTAATTTTTATGACTAAGCTTTTATATGTGTATGAAAGGATGATATAAAGAGAACGTATAAAAGTGAAAAACGGAATAAACTAGGCAATAAATCAAACTTATAATTAAATTAAATCCTTTATTTAAATTTAAAAGCATAATAAAGATTTAATATGAATATTTAATATTGGCATATTCTAATTTCATAAAATTCTCATTAACTATAGATTCTTAAATCTAGTACTGTAATCTTTAACTCATTGATCACGATTCAATTCATTGTTTGATATATCAAATGGGGTTTTGGTTATCTAAATTCGGATC
>PMMY01000163.1 GCA_003162655.1 Methanobacterium sp.
GGTTTTAATATATCCAGAACTATTCTTATCAGGCCTTTTGCCACTTTCGTATCCTCCAAATTTTTTAAAATAATGATTTCAATTTTTATTGTATTTAAAATATACAGTAATATAACTTTTAGCACAAAAATATTTAAACTTTACATAGTTGAGGCAATAGTATCCATAATAATGATTTGCATAAACCCTTGAGTAATTAACATAAAATATCCAGATTTCAGAATTAAAATCATAAAATTTGCAGTTAAAATGATTTTTAGAGGATTTATATACTTCAAAAATTGGATAAACTACATTTCTTCATAAATATTCAATTTACTTCAATTTTATATATTAGTTTAGTTATAATATTTTGTAGATACTTATTCAACATCATAAAAAAGGCTTACAAATGAGTTTAAAGAAATTGTCTTGTATTATAGAGGAACTCAAGATCTGCGCAGAGAATGGAATGCCAATACTCATCGAGGGAAAAAAAGACGAACAAGCTTTGAAAAAACTCGGTATCGAGGGTAATTTCATAAAAGTCTCAGGTTCAGGCCTAAAATTATTCGAAATAGTGGAAATTGCTATAGAATCGTCCTCCAAAGTTATTATCCTTACTGACTTTGATAAAAAAGGTATAGAACTTGCTAAAAGACTTGCAGAAGATATACAAAGTCTGGGTTGTTACCCCAACCTTGAGATAAGGCGTAAGATTATGGGTATAACTCGGAAGTTTATCAAGGATATTGAGAGCCTTCCAAGACACATGAAACAATTAGAACTCGAAGAATGCCCAAATGGTGTAAATGGTAGTTACAATCATCAGAATTTCTGTTTCAGATACTGATGCCAAATGGCATGATATTACCAATATCATTTACAAGTATCTAATACAAGAAGGGAGGCCCAAAAATGGGAAAAGAAGAGATAAGTACAACTAAATATCTTATTCACGCTCAAATTAATGCTAACGGTATTGTAGAAAAACCCGATGTAGTGGGGGCAATTTTTGGACAGACAGAGGGACTTTTAAGCAACGACTTGGATTTAAGGGAATTACAAAAAACTGGTAGAATAGGCAGGATTAAAGTTAATATTAACTCTAAGGCAGGACGCTCCAAAGGAGAAATAGTCATACCATCCAGTCTTGACAGGGTTGAGACAGCCATACTAGCCGCATCACTCGAAACTATAAACAGAGTGGGACCTTGTGAGGCATATATACAAGTCTCTAAAGTTGAAGATGTCCGGGCAGTTAAAAGAAGAAAAGTTGTTGACCGGGCAAAAGAACTCTATAAAGGAATGATGGAAGAAGTGACCCCTGAAAGCCTGAAAATGATAGAAGAAGTAAAAGAAGCTATGAGAATCCATGAAATTGCTGAATACGGGGATGAAAGGCTTCCAGCCGGCCCCAATGTTATATCATCAGATGCAATTCTGGTTGTTGAAGGTAGAGCTGATGTTTTAAACCTTCTGCGATATGGTGTAAAAAATTCCATAGCTGTTGAGGGTGTTAGCGTACCAAAAACAGTTGCAGAGCTCACTAAACACAAAACAGTTACTGCATTCCTTGATGGAGACAGGGGTGGAGATCTCATATTAAAAGAATTACTACAAGTAGGAGAAGTTGACTACGTTACCAGAGCACCAAGGGGAAAAGAAGTTGAAGATCTTACCAAGGATGAGGTAATGGTTGCTTTAAGGGATAAGATTCCTGTTGAACAGATTTACCAGGATGTAGGCGTTAAAGTTGAGAAGGTTGAACCAAAGGGCCCAGATAAGAATACACTTTTAAAAGGAATATTAAAAGAATTAGAGGGATCAGGAAACGCAGAAATTTTGGATGATGCACTTAACATCTTGAAAGAAGTCAAGGTTGAAAATCTTTACGATGAACTTAAAAGCGTTGACAACAGTGCATACGCAGTTGTGTTCGACGGAGTCATAAGCCAAAGATTAATAGACATGGCTAAGGAAAAGGGCTTAAAACATATAGTTGCAGTGAGAATGAGTGAAGTTGTTAAAAAACCAAGCCCAATCAAGGTAATAACTAGATAAAATCAATTAATATAGGTTTAATAGTGATTTATAGTAGAAAATAAAAAAAGTTTAAAATAATTCGAATATATTATGAATCATCAGGATTTAGATTGTTTTCAATCTAAAATTCCTGGGGGTATTTTTTATGTATGTGAACATGAAAAAGGAGTTTTTAGGAGATATAACAACTACCAAGGACATTATTATTCCTAAAGATCCACTTGAAAGAGTTATTGGGCATGATGATATAATAAAATTCGTTAAAATTGCTGCAAAACAGAGAAGAAATCTCCTGCTAGTTGGTCCTCCGGGTATAGGAAAATCATTGATAGCCCAAGCAATATCATTCCACTTGGCCGATCCAAATGAAGAAATAACAGTTGTGCATAATCCTGAAAGACCTGAAAGACCGTTTGTTGAAACTAAAACACGTAAAGAGATGGAAAACGAGAAGAGGGATCTTGAACGGGCAGAAGGTGAACTTGTAGATCCTGAAAACGTTCCAGAGGCAGTTGCAGATAGACTTGGATTTAGATGTGTTAACTGCGGAGGATATAATAATGCATATCAGAGTATATGTCCCAAATGTGGCGCTGACAAGTACTCCCATATTAATGCTCGTAGAAAACATTTAGGAGACCTTTTGGGTATGTTTGAAATGAACGAAGGTTCTGTGAACGTACCCCAAGAAAGGGTTACAACAACTAGACTGAAAAATGGTCGGGAAGAAGTTGTTATTTACGAACGCGTTGACGGTGACAGCATAAAGATACTAGACCAGCATGCGCTTGAAAAGAGAAGGGCGATTGTTGAAGAAAAACCTAAAAATGTTATTTTACCACTGGATAGGAAGTTGTTTATCCAAGCAACGGGTGCCAGTGAAACAGAACTTCTTGGTGACGTTCGTCACGATCCTTATGGTGGACATCCAGAACTTGGAACACAACCATATGAACGAGTTGTTCCGGGAGCAATCCATGAAGCACATGAGGGTGTTCTTTTTATTGATGAAATAGTCCATATAGCTCCTCTTCAGCGTTATATTCTCAGTGCAATGCAGGACAAGGTATTTCCAATAGTTGGAAGAAACCCACAGAGTGCAGGAAGTTCAGTTAAAGTTGATAATGTTCCATGCGACTTTATTTTTATAGCAGCCTGTAATATAAGGGATGTTCAATACATTTTACCACCACTGCGTTCAAGAATTCAGGGGGAGGGTTATGAAATCCTTATGAGAACTACAATGCCTGATACAGAAGAAAATCAGTCAAAAATTGCACAGTTCGTTGCTCAGGAAATAAAAATGGATGGTAAGATACCGCATGCAACCAAAAATTCCGTAGAACTCCTTATCAAAGAAGCAAGTAGGAGAGCAGAGGCTATAGACGATCAAAAAAACTCGTTAACACTTAGATTAAGGGATCTTGGTGGAGTTTTACGTATGGCTGGTGATATGGCAATCATGGACGGTAGTGATTTAATAAGTGAAAAACACATGTCATTTGCAATAAAAAACGCAATTTCAATTGAAGATCAAATAATAAAAAGATATAAATCATTTGAAAATGCTATGCACAAAGATCTATCAAGTTCTCAACATATAGGAAATGGAAAGACACAAGATCCTAATGAAAATGTTGATAGAAGTTATATGTAACCTATAAGAATAATTTTCAACGTCTAAGACTAATAAGAGATTATTCTAATAACACAAATAAATAATTAACGTTTCACAATGAATCCCTACTCAAATCAGCAATGGAAAAATCTTGAAGGAGGTTCAACAAACTTGCAAAAAGCAGTTCCTGGAGAATCTGACTATATTCTTAGAGAGAATATATTAGATGCTTTTGACTTCCCAGAGATTATAGAAGATTATTTAATCGAATTGGAGATAAGAAACTACTCAAAAAGTACCATAAAAACTTATAAATCTATAATAAACAATTTTCATAGATTTTTACAGAATGAAGAAGATCTTTACGATGAAAGATTAGTTTTAAGGGCATTTAAAAGATACATACGATACCTTAAACGTGAAAAGAATGTATCACAAAATTACATATACCTTGTAACAGTAGTTGTAAAGAAGTTCTTTGAGTTTGGAGGTATTGGGGTTTTGAAAGATGTTAAAACTCCTAAAAGAACTAAATCCCTTCCTAAATCTCTAAACGAAAATGAGGTTACTAATCTTATTAATGCAATGGATAACCATGGGGACGAAAATCATTTATCAGAACATTCAGAGTTTTTAAGGCTAAGAAACAAAGTTATTTTGGCTTTACTTTACTCTTCTGGATTGAGAGTCTCAGAACTTGTTATGCTACATACTGATAGTATTGATCTGGGTGACAGGACTCTCCGAATAAGAGGGAAAGGTGAAAAAGATAGAATAGTCCTTTTTGATGGCGAAACAAAGGAATTGGTTGAGGAGTACCTTTTAGAAAGAGGTGATCATAGTGATTATTTGTTTGTTAATAGATCAGGCAATCATTTAACTCCTAGATACATTCAGATGATGATCAAAGAGTACGCAACAGCTGCGGGTATTAAAAAGAGGGTAACACCTCACATATTAAGACATTCTTTCGCAACGCACTTACTAAAGAATGGTGTTGATATCAGAGCAATACAACAACTTTTGGGTCATGCTAACTTGAGCACCACGCAGATATACACAAGTGTGGACATGCATACCCTCAAAAATGTATATGACCGGGCTAAACTGGTATGAAACAATTTTTTAATTTTAATTTTTCCAATTATTATTTGCTCACAACAAATTTCATAATTCTAAATTTGAATTCTAACCTACACTTGGAGAGAAAAATTTCTTGGTGCAGTCCATAAAGAAATATAAAATAGGACTTATACCTATTTTATTGCAT
>PMMY01000169.1:0-4614 GCA_003162655.1 Methanobacterium sp.
TAAACGTCAATATTGGATAAAAATTTAATCCCAATATCTATTTCCTGTATTATTATCTCGTTGTTTTTCATTGTTTCTCTTCGATTTTAATATGTTATTTATTTATTAATTTTTAAAAGAATAAATCATTTATACTCAAAAATATTTCATATATTGTTATACTATATGATCATCGAAGTATATAGTATTTTTCAAAAACCCACCAAACCGTTTTAAATTTTTGAAAAGGGGTCGTGATAGGTGGAAGTCTTGATTCGTCCCTTTTAGACATGATATTAATCATCTATGGCGGCATTATTAGCTACAATTAAACTTTATTATCTGAGATTCGATTTCCTTCAAAAATTGCACTTGAATTGGTAGCTGTAATAGTGGGCATACNNAGGCAAAATACTATTTCAAAGTCGATAGTTTATATCTTTTAACTAGGTGGATCAACATGAATACCATTAAAAATAGCAGGAAGAGCAATCAGAACTATCATCATATTTATACTTCCCATTAACGTGGCAATGAAAATATTTGTCATAGCTGTCCATTTATACTCCAAAATTATTCCCCCATATTTTTTTTTTATTATTAATAACGAGTATTATATTAGATAATATTAAAAAAAGTAATTCAAACAGAAACCCATAAAAATTAAGAATAATCAAAAAACAAAATATGATTTATAAAAAGAAGAATTTTATTTAAAACTAAATTTTCCTCTTTGAACTGAATTTTTGTCCCATTTTGAATGCTTTATCGCAATCTTTTGGGAATTCTTCTTTTCTTGTTTTGGCTTTTGCTTCGGGATCAATATGTTCGGTTAAATATTTTGAGTGGTCTTCAAATAAGGTTGTGTCATTTACGATCATTGATTCAGCTTCCCCAAACATCATTTCAAATAATAGTTTGAGATCTGTGGCTACTTTATCATAATTCCACATATTCATCCAGGATTCATTTGAACTCATTGTATAAATAAATCCTACTTTCAATTTACCATCAAATAATGTCGCTGGAAAATCTGTTTTATATGCGACATATGGAAAAATAAGCCTTTCAATGAATAGTTTCGTCTTACCAGTAATTGTTCCTACATAATTTGGTGAACCTAGGAAAATAGCATCATAATTATTTATATTATCTAGAAAAGGTGTTAAATCATCATTTAAGATACATTTACCATAACTTTTGCCATTTAATCGTTTACACTCCAAACAACTAATACATCCATTATAATCTAAGTCATATAAGTGGATTAATTCAGTTTCAGCTCCCTGAGATTCGGCCCCTTCAAGCGCTTTTTGTAGTAAAGTTGCTGTATTCCATTCTTTTCTAGGACTTCCATTAAATGCAATCACTTTCATTTATTATGTNNGTCTCCTACAATTTATTTTATTAAAATATTCTGCCTTCATTTGTATTCGTTACATTAATTATTTAAATATACAAGTAGAGAGTTAGTAATATTATTTCTAAAAAGTAAGTAATGGATAAATTCATATGAACAGTGAAAATAATGATATATGTGCCCCTAAATCTGTGATTGGCCTTATTGGTAACAAGTGGAACCTTCTTATTATTTGGCATCTTAATGATCAAACATTAAGATTTACTGCACTTCAAAAAAGGATGTATAATGTTAATCCAAAAACTATCACCAAACATCTAAGAGACCTTGAAGAGAATAAAATCATTAAAAGAGTGGTATATGCTGAAGTTCCACCAAGAGTTGAATACTCCTTAACTGAAACTGGAATAGCATTTATCCCAATCCTTAAATCCATCCTAGAATGGGGATCACAATATATGGGCTTTAAATTAGATGAATATTCTAATAAAATATAAATGGTCTTACATTTTTTGGGTATTCTAGAGCGTTAGTAAGTTAATTGGTTTTATAAAATTATCCAATCAAAAAATGGAATAGTAAAAATGTTTCCAGACAAACATGGTGTAAGACTTCTAAGAAGACAAAGCCGTTGATAGATATATTTTGAATGCACCTGCGGATACCAAACAGTATGGTGGAAAGCAAAACAAAAAATAAAATCCCTGAAAAGGAGATGATAGAAATGAAAAACGAGAAAAAAAACTATATGTTACACTTCCTAAACCAAATGCACGAATAGATCTGGAAAACATCAGGAAAATACAAATTAAACCTAATTGCTCAATGTCTGATGATGGAATGTCTATTAGATCCAGAACTCCAAAAAAAGGTAAAAAGCCGAATCAGAGACGGTTTTAAACGAAACAAACAAGTTCTTTTTTTTGTATAGAAATTATAAATCGGTAAGTTATTTTATAATACCTCAACTAATTATATAACTTAAATAGTCCACAGAAAAAAATAGGATAGGTATTTCAGAGACACCTTAATGATCTGCTTAGTATCCATTAAATTTTTGCTAATAAGATCTAATTTTGTTTTAAGTTTATATTTGTGTATGCAAGCAACACACATTATTAATTTGGTTAGTATCAACTTTAGTAGGAATATTACAATAATTTTTTTAAAAATCGAATCTCAAATGTAAGAAATGATAATAATTAAATTGAATAATCAGATAACTGGAATGTAAATGATTCCATCACAAAATGTCTAAAAAAGAGAGAATAGTATCTCATTTTCTTTTCAATTATTTTAAGAGTATTATTCTTAAGATTTATTTCTACTTTTTTTTTATATTTGATTATATTCCATATAAATTTTAATTTGATTTTTTAAATTGTCAAGATATTACAAAAAAGAAGATGATGNNTAAGATCCAGACCCAAGATGCCATGAAAAAAATCCTCTGGCTTCCTCCGGGGTAAATGTCAAAAAGAATGGTTAATATAAGTAAAATTACCAAAATAATAAATAAAAAACCGCTTCTAAATGAATATTTACTGTATTTGCTCCAAAATATGCTATTTTCGTTTTTTAATCCTTTCCCGATTAACAATTGGGCTGATATGTATGTACCAAATGTCACGGCGAATGCAATAGCACTTAAAAGATTATACGGTACTCGTACGATATAATTTTCAGGAGACAATCCTATCAACGGCAACAATCCGGCAAACAATATTCCAAAACTAAAGATTACAATAGAACATACACCAATTTTTAACAATCTATTTTTTGGTGATGGTAAACCCATTTGAAGACCAAAAGCTAAACCGATGGTTAAAAGACCTAATACTACAAAAACAAAATTTTGTATCGTTGCATAAAAGCCAACACNNGACCATAAAAGCCAACACTAATAGGGCTAATATAGATAGAACCAGTATAACCTGGTGCTAAAATTGCCGCTATTATCAACCATAAGAAAACCAAAAATAGGGGGATAATACCACAAATAGCAAAAAATCGTAGTTTATTCTGTTTTTGAATAGATATCATTGTTATTAGTTATCTAAAAGACCACGCTGCCATTATTCCTCCTTACATTTTACATATATTCTTTTTAACATTTCAATGTATTTATTATGATTCAGAAGGCAGGAATTATTTCCTTAAACTCAAGAAAATAACTCGATCAACTCGAAGACATTGTAAAACTATCAAAAATCTAACTAATCCCGATAGCAATAATGGTAATGGGATATAAGGACTTATTAAAGAGGATTATTTCATTTATTTGTTATGGTTGTTATTATGGGTTAGTTTGACAAGCTCAATGAGTGGTATAATGTTAAATCGTTCAAAACATTCAAACTATTTATTTAAAAGAATTTTCAGATTGTTAATCCAAATAATTTCTAATTTAATAGAAATATCTATGGATTATAGGTTGTATTCTAAAATTTTTTGAACAAATTTTTTATCATTCACTTTGAACATAATACTTTTAGGAGTTGATAGTAATGGATACAATTAAGTCAGCTTTGATTATTCAGAAAGAAGTATATCTAAAGAAAATAGTTTTGGAATATTTTAAATTAATCGGCTTGGGAAAGTTTAGAGAGGGGTTGAGTTTCTTTCGGGATGATTGCAAGACACATAATCCTTTCATATCTGGCAGCATAGAAGATCTGACCGATGCAATGGTCGCAGCAGCTAAAGATCTAGATACACAGAATGAGGAAGGTGAATTTACTGTCAAGCATGTCCTCGCCGACGGAGACTTAGTCGCAGCACACACTGAATTATTGAGCTCCAAATCCAAACCTTTCAAAGGGGGATTGAGACAGGTTCACCTTTTCCGCTTCGAGGGTGACAAGATCGTTGAGTATTGGGATATTACACAACAAGTGTTGCCAGATATGCCAAACGCAAGTGGAGCATTCTAACGAATTATAATCAACAATACTATTATTTTTTCACTGCTTATTAATCCACTAGTATATGATGCAGCAAACTACCAATAAATGGTNNGGTTAGTATCCTAATCAAGTCAATAGTTTCAATAATATTCTAAATAATTATAGAGTAGGTCACCAATTACTCTGTAAAATCACTTGAAACTAATTTAAACAACCGTTTAATACTTCTTTTAAATAACTATTGAAAACATTTTCACTTGGGACTTTTTAATTGATAAACATCGAAACAAAGCAATTATTTGCTGAAATATAGAAATCTATAATAATAACGATTGACATAGAATGTTATACAGTGAAATACATTTCAAT
>PMMY01000169.1:4682-5954 GCA_003162655.1 Methanobacterium sp.
ATGTTATTGACGAATCTGGAGACCAAATAGGTATAGTAAACGATGTGGAATGGGATTTTGAAACCAACACCGTAACATCTATACATTTAAAAGAAGCAGGAATATCAGCAAAAATTGGCCTAGGAGATAAAAAAATAGTACCCTATGAAAAAATTGAAGCAATAGGTGACAGTGTTCTAATTAAAGGCAAAATTTTCAAGACCGAATAATCCATATATTTCAGTTCTGAAAATTTAATTTATTATTAATAAAAAATTTGGAAGGGGATAAAATGGTAGATAAAGATGAAATGAAAGAGAAAATGGGTGACATCAAATCTAGTGTTTCTGATAAAAAAGATGATGTTAATGATAGTATAAATCAAATGAAGGAAGATGCCCAGAATCAATCGGATGATATACAAGAAGAAGTTGGGAAAAAGAGGACGCAGGCAGAGAAGTTGTTGAATGACATAATGAATNNATAGTATAATAATAAAAATAGACCTTCCTGCTGTGAAAAAGGAAAACATTGAACTTGGAATTGCAGGAGAAAGTATAGATATCATAGCAAAGTTTGAAGAGGAAAGTGAAGATGAAGACATTAATTACATCCAAAAAGAGCGGAGTTACGGTGAAACAAAGAGAACAATAAAACTTCCCTCTGAAATAAAGGTTAAAGAAGCATCAGCTAAATTCCAAGATTCTGTTTTAACCATTAAACTGCCTAAAATAGAAAAAGAAGTACATAAAATTGATATTAATTAAATAATTTTTCAATGGAGATGGTTATATGGTAAGTGTTGGCGCTATAGTTGAAGGTTTTATTTTGGCAATTATAATTACTGTAGTTTTATCAATTTTGGGTGTTGGATCAGTTATTGGATTGCCAGTTGCAATATTTGGTTTTCTACTCGCGGGGATAATTGTTGGCTACATATCATATGGTGACATTATTGATGGTGTGATTAATGGAGCACTTATGGGAGTTGCAGGTGCAATAATCTTATGGATACTAAGCTTATTTACCGGTCAGATAGCTGCATTTTCTTCACAGTTATCAGCTTTTGTCCCATTAAACTCAGCACCAGAATTAATTCTTGTAATAGTCGCAGGCGCAATAGGTGGTTTAATCGGTTCTTTAATATTATTATTAAACCGAAGAAACCGAAGAAACTACGGTGACCGAAGGGACGAAGATCGAAGAGACGATAGAGATAGAAGAGACGATAGGGATCGAAGAGATTAAAATAGTAATTAAAAAGATGAAATTTAGAGGAGTGATAAAAAATGA
>PMMY01000295.1:0-677 GCA_003162655.1 Methanobacterium sp.
ATCTGTTAATTGACTACTACACCTCAAATTAGAAAAAAACAAAATTTTAGAAATATAACATTTATTTTGAACAAATATTTTGAATTATTTTAATAAATTATATAGATTTGAAAAAAACAACTTTATCGTCCTTTGGACCATCATAATCCTTAAATACATCAATACCATCAATTTCAGTGGTTTCATCCGATTGTAATGACGAAAAACCAATTTTAGTATATAATCTGATAGCANNTTTTAATAAACTCATCAACAAGATTTGAAGCTATATTTTGTCCTCTGAATGCATGCTTTAGACATAAAAGATGAATATATGAGCTTTCTGGATCTTCTTGTGAAATGAATCCTAATAAAAACCCATTTATTTCTCCATTGCCTGTAACAACCAGTGATGTCTTTTTAAAGAACTTGGTGAACAAGTGGTAAATTGATTTCCTCTCATTTGTCATTGGACTGCAGTACTCTGCAACCTGAGATATTTTTATGAAATCTTCTTCAATAACATTTCTTATTTTAAAATCAAGCATTAAAACTTCTCCTGAATNNAGGCCCCGGGTTCAAATCCCGGCCAGTCCATCTTTTTTAATACATTTTAATATTTCATTATTCTTTATATTCCATCAACTTTTATTATAGCTGATAAATTAAAAAAAAGTACTCTTTGAAGATTATATTTT
>PMMY01000295.1:684-9091 GCA_003162655.1 Methanobacterium sp.
AATCCTTCAATAGAACTTATTATTTCATCAATACCCAGACCTGTTTTAAGGCTACTTTTTATTACTTTAATATCAGGATTCAGCTCTTTAACATCTGAAACCATTTTATCCTGATCAGCACCTACAGCCTCTGCAATATCAATCTTATTAATTACAACGAGGTCTGCCTCCTTAAATATTAAAGGATGCTTTTCTACTGTATCGTCTCCCTCGCTGACACTTATAACGACCATTCGAATGTGTGATCCAAGATCGAAANNATTCTTTTCCAGTATTAAGCCCCACAACTGGTATATTGTATTTTTCAAATCTTCCAGCGTCGAATTTACTTATCACATCACCAGCTATAACTCCTATTTTATGATCCATCTTCTGGATGAGAATTTCTATTAGTGAAGTCTTTCCTGATCCAATAGCTCCTAAAACGTCTACTGAGAATACACCTGCGTCATCAAGGATTTTCTGGTTTCTATCTGCAAGTTTACGNNCATCTCCCTCTTCCTTTTCTATCTTGATAT
The DNA here is from genome assembly GCA_003162655.1 of Methanobacterium sp. Lineage (GTDB taxonomy): Archaea > Methanobacteriota > Methanobacteria > Methanobacteriales > Methanobacteriaceae > Methanobacterium_B. The sequence goes on from PMMY01000295.1 coordinate 1,203, forward strand.
TTTTAACATTACATTCCCTTCCAGCAGTAATTTCAACATTTCTTTCACCACATTCCGGGCATTTCACTATTGCTAAATAATGATCTGAGTCATCCATATCTGCTAATCCAGTGTATTCGCATAAATTACACTTTAATTCAACTGGAAGTTCTACTATGTTGACTTCTGCACCCTCGAGAAGGGTGTTTTCAACCAGCACATCAATGAGAAATTTTAACTGCTCAGGATTGAGCATTGTGAGTTTTCCAACTTCTATAGTTACTTCAATTATTTCTGTAGCGTCGTTTTTCTCTGCGACGTCGAGAACCGTTTTGACCATTGCGTCGGCCATTGAAAGTTCGTGCATTAAGCCACCTCATCATTGTAATTATTGATCACTATTTGTTATGTCCTACTATTATGGGAAGCTTATTAATAAAGTTAACAAATATTTGAATAGAAAGTTTAATGTAATCTTTATCATAACTCAACAGATAAATAGTGGTTGGAATAACTTAAGTTTATGACGTTAAATGTAACAATAATGATTACAATGATTATACCAATAGGAACGGGTGGTTTTTTTTGATAATAGGCGGATCAGCTTCACAGAAACTTGCTGCTAAAGTTGCATGGAACTTAGAAGAAAATTTAAGCCCCATTGAAACTAGAAGGTTCCCGGACGGAGAACGTTACATTAGAATAAATGGTGAAGTTCCAAAAGAAGTAGTGGTGATACAGTCAACAGGATATCCTCAAGATGAAAACCTAATGGAGCTTTTTCTGTTAATTAAAAATCTGAAGAGCCTTGGCGTTGAACGTACAAGGGTAGTTATCCCTTATTTTGGATATGGAAGGCAGGAACGCAGATTTAAAAGTGGTGAAGCAGTTTCTGCAGTTATTATTGCAGAACTTCTTGAGGCTGCTGGTGCATCTGAAATTTATTCCATCAACCTTCATGAGAAGAACATTAAAGAGTTCTTTAATATCCCAGTACATGAAATTTCAGCAATGCCATTGATAGCTAATTATATAAGGCAGCAAATGGACGATCCCATGATTATTGGGCCTGATAAAGGTGCCCTTGGATTTGCTATTGAGGTTTCTAGAATCCTGAAATGTGAATGTGACCATCTCGAAAAGATACGGATATCACCAGAAAAGGTTGAAACGCNNTGACGTTGCGGGAAGGGATGTTGTAATAATCGACGACATTATCAGTACAGGTGGAACAATTGTAAGCGCATCAAAAATATTAAGAGACCTTGGGGCTAATAAAGTTGTTGTTGGATGTGTTCACCCCGTACTTGTTGAAGATGCACTTTTAAAAATATTTGCAGCGGGTGTTGATGATGTTTTTGCCACAGATACCCTTAAATCTGATGTGAGTAATATTTCAGTGGCGCCCCTCATCGCAGGTTATTTGAAAAAATATGAATAAAAACTTAATTGAATTCTTTTTACCTTCTGATAAAAGAAATTTATTAATGATTTCTTAAAAAAATGAATATTAAAATTAGATCATTTACAAATAATATTAATGTAATTTCATCAAAATTGGAAAATGAGAAAAATCTTACACTATTTTGATCATAGGATATTTAATTAACTGGCGTGGTCTGTTGTCTGTGCTGCAAATTCCATTTAAACCTTCTGATGGACTTTGATTTCCCTGTGTAAGCTTATTAATATCTTCCTTCTGTTCTGCTGTAAAATCTCCGAAATAAATTTTTTCTTCCTGAATTTTTACTACATCGTACTCCACAGGACATGTTTCAATAGATGGTACCAATATACAACCTTTTGTACTAACATCATGTTCAAGATCAAGCATCCAATCCTCATCTGGACTTGTTTCATTTAACATGTCTACCAGTGACTTCTGGTGTGCTGTTACGTATCTTGCCCTGTTATTGAAGTCAACAGTTACTGCACCTGTCAAATTAGCTGATTCTTCCCCTAGGATGTAGTTACCCTTTGCATGAATTGTGAAAAATGGTTTTTTACCTTCTTCATCCAGGAAGGCCCTAATGAATATGTCCCAGTTATCATCAACAAATACTGCTTCCCTTTTGATGAACATAATACTTCCATCTGGGTTTTCAATGGTTTCAATTACGGGACTCTGCCAATTTCCCCTTAAATCTTCTCTTTTTAACATACGTTAACCTCTTCAGAAAAGTTCAAAATACACTATTAAAAAATCTGTCCTTCTAAAGAATTATCTAATTGTTATCAAAATTTAATAGAATTTTAAATATTAAAAAATAAAAAAAGTTAGGTTGTATCCTAGCTTCTTTTGTTGGCCGGTTCCATATTAACTGATCTGCCTTTGATTCTAGCTCCCCGCATGGTTGAAATAACTTCACTCGCACTGGCTTCTGGTACTTCAACAAATGAGAACTTGTCAAAGACATCAATCTTGCCAATGGATGAGCTTGACAATCCTGTTCTGTCGGCAATGGCCTTTATAATATCTCTTGCTTTGGCTTTATCTTTCCTTCCAATGTTTATGAAGAATCTTACTTGGCCTGGACCTGCGCCTGTATCTCCAAACTCTTCAGTTTTCTGTGTAGAGTTGCCTGATTTTTCCATAACAATCCTGAGTAAGGCTGCTGCTGTTTCAACTGAGCTATAGTCTTCTTCCATCATCTTTTCAACCATGTGAACTTCTTTATCGAGTTTTTCATTATTTATTATTCTTTTAATTTTCTCGAGGAAGTTAGTGGTTTTGATTTCCTGAACATCACTTATGGACGGTATCTGCTGCTGTTCAATCTTGGTTTTGGTATACCTCATAATGTCTCTGAGTTGATAAACCTCTTTTCCAGATACAAATGTGAATGCTATACCTGTTTTACCTGCCCTACCTGTTCTTCCTATCCTGTGTACATAGTATTCATCATCATTAGGCACATCATAGTTGAAAACCGCTTCAACGTTTTCAACGTCAATTCCTCTTGCTGCAACATCTGTTGCTACCAAGATCTCTATATTTCCAGATCTGAACTTGGACATGACACTGTCCCTTTGCCTTTGGCTCATGTCTCCATGAAGACCGTCTGCAGCATATCCTCTAATTTGGAGGTGACTTACAAGTTTGTCGACTCTTCTTTTAGTGTTACAAAATACAAGAGATAATTTAAAGTCGTTAATGTCCAGAAGACGTGACAATACATCGAGTTTCATTTTTTCTTTTACTTCAAAGTAGACTTGCTCGGTCTCAGGTACTGTGAGTTCCTTAGGAACTACCTTCAGAAATTCTGGATCGTCCTGATATCTTCTTGTGATATATAAAATATCAGGGGACATAGTAGCTGAAAAAAGTAGTATCTGCCTCTGATCTGGTATGTAATCTAAAACAAATTCAATATCTTCTCTAAATCCCATGTCTAACATTTCATCTGCTTCGTCAAGAACAAGAATCTTAACATTACCCATATCTATGGTTCCACGCCTCATGTGATCCATTACCCTTCCAGGAGTGCCTATAATTATCTGCACCCCCTTTCTAAGGGCTTTTATCTGTCTCTCTATTGGCTGGCCACCGTAGACAGGTAGAACATTTACTCTCTTTAGATAGGTTGATAGTTTTTTCAACTCTTCGGCAACTTGAATTGCTAGTTCTCTGGTTGGACAAAGTATAACTGCCTGGAGATCCCTTTCGGATGGGTTAACCATATCCAGTATTGGTATTCCAAAGGCTGCGGTCTTACCGCNNGGAGTGGCCTCCTCAAATCCCATGTCTTCGACAGCTCTCTGTATTTCGCTAGATATATTTAAATCTTTAAATCTAAGTTTTTCCATTTTATCTTCCTTTTAGCTTCCTGGAAATCAATAAAACAATATATAGGTTTAATTACGCTCAAAATATTATGTTTCGAATTTAAATCTTTGAAATCAAAAATTAGTACCTACTAAATTAATTTGAATTCAGGAACACATTTTATGTTATCTTATAAATTATCAATAATCTAATTCTATTATAGAATATTTGTTCGCACTACTTATAATACTATGTACCATAGTGATATGAAAAACGGTGTTCTATGAACAAAATATAATTAGAATTTGAATTAGTTTTATTGACAAAAAAAATAAAATGAGTGAAAGGAAAATTCCTTTCATTCCATAATACATATCCATTTTTAGTGTGTTACGGGTTTATGTGGTTTCTGAAGTATTCCTGTGGGAACTATATCTGTAATCTTCTTCATTTTTTCAATGAGGCCTTCTTTACCGTTTCCTAACAGTGCGTGTTCAAGAACGTCACTCATGTTTTCAACTGGAATGACTTCTACTTTGTTCTTGTATCTTTCCTCCAGCAGAACATCGTCCATGTTGGATGCTGGTATAAGAACCTTCTTCATTCCAGCCTCTGCAGCTGCTTCAATTTTACCTGTGACACCACCCACAGGCATAACATCACCCCTAACACTTAATGATCCTGTTAATGCAACTGATTGATCTACTGGTACATTTTCAAGTGCAGATACAACTGCTGTTGCAATTGACACACTTGCGCTGTCGCCTTCTACGCCATCGTATGCTTGGAGGAACTGAATGTGTATATCATGGTTGGATATATCTGTACCTGTATTCTTCTTAATCAAAGCACTCACATTCTGAACCGCTTCTTTGGCTATTTCTCCAAGTTTACCGGTCGCTATGATCTTACCTTCATCCTTACTCTGGGCAGGGGCTGCCTCAGCAGCTATTGGTAGTAGTATACCACTCCTGTCGCCTATTATTGCAAGTCCGTTGACCCTTCCAACTTCGCATCCCTCGGATTTGAATACACTGTACTTCTTCCTCTGGACAATGTATCTATCAGCTATCTGCTGTTCCAGGGTTCTTGCAAGTTTTTTAGCACTTATAACATGAGCTACGGTCACGCTGTCTGCACCTTCACCCTTGGCTATGTCGCCTGCAGCCCTAACAAGACCCCCAAGATCTCTTAACTTAAGTGTTAATGTGTCTTTTTTACCTGCTCTTCTCTGGGCCTCTCGAATTATCTCTGCAACAGCTTCTCTACTGAAGTGTGGAATTCTACCATCCTTTTTAACTTCCTGTGCAATAAACTGTACCAGTTTATCCCTATTTTCTGGTGTGTCCTGCATTGAGTCCTTCATGAATACCTCGTAACCATAACCTCTTATCCTTGAACGCAGTGCAATATGCATTCCCTCAAGTACTTGAAGGTTTCCAGAGGCTACTAAAACAAAGTCACATGGAACTTCCTGAGAACGTACCATAGCACCACTGCTTGTTTCACTTTGTCCTGTGATNNGAGTATTTTTTCTCCTGCATGGCTGTTAGGAGTTCCTGCTGAGTTTTCATCTTCATTGTACCTATTTCATCAACATATAGAACGCCCTTGTTTGAGCGATGAATCATTCCTGCCTCAACACGTTCGTGTGCAGGAGTTCCAAGTCCTCCTGACTGGTAAGGATCGTGTCTTACATCGCCCAGGAGTGCTCCTGCATGAGAACCTGTTGCATCAACAAATGGTGCTATGTTTTTGCTCTCGTTATTCACAAGGAGCTTTGGTACCATGACAGTACTTCTAGGTTTCATCTGCATTATNNGATCATCATGAACATATTCTTCTTTTCTTCCTGTCCTTTGGCCTTAACTTTGTAGTTCATTACAACCTTTTTACCTTCACCTGCTGGCATTGCACCTATAAGTGGGTTGTGGTTATCTTCAATGTTTGGATACACTAATATGTCCTGAAGTTCTTCAGGTGGCAGAAGTTCGGCCATTCCTTTTGCAAGCATTGATTTACCGATACCAGGCTCACCTATTAAAAGGACATTTCTCCTCTGTTTAGCGGCCTTTATAACAGTTTCAACAGCTTCTTCCTGACCTATTATCTGGTCTATAATCCTTTCGGGGACATTTATATCTCCAGAAGATTTATAACTCCTGAAATCAAGTTTTTCTTTGAATGAACTAGTTAAATTTGTCATAATTTTGAATCCTCCAAATATTGCAGCTTTAAAAGTTCATTCACTTCATTAACCATTTCTTCGTTAATCTTTGCCACTAAATATCTACCTTTTCTTTCTGTAAAAATTAATTCAGAGTTGGACAATTCTTTCAGGTGATGTGAGATAGTAGGGGCTCCAATATTCAATGATTTAGTAATATCGTTTATTAAACAGCCATCATATGTTTTATAACTTGTTTCATGATTTTTAGCTATTTGAAGGTACAATTCTAACCTATTAGGATTTGAGAGGGCTTTAAATACTTTAGCCATTTTTTTTGTTTCCATATGACTACTCCATGATCAAATTCAACAATTCGATAAATATCGAAGTGATGGTATATTGTTGTTGAAAATGTATATAAATGTTTTTGTTAAGTAGTCAATAAAATAGAAATTGAGAAATTTTAATTAATATTCGAAATAAAAAAAAATAACTGGATACTAACCAGATTATTAATATGTGTTAAACGAAGCCTTAGAAACTATTTGATGTATGATGAAATGTCAGAGTTTACAAGTAAAGTTAACTAGTATTAATAATACATTTTTTAACTTGGCTTTCATGTCCCATATTCATACTCGCTGCTAATAGGTTAAACATCCCATATGGCCTTAGATCTATATTATTATATATTTCATTTAAAAATCTTCATATTTAAATAATTAAGAGCTTAAAATCTTTTAATTAAATCTTTTAATTATTATTCAAGGGTTCCATTTTAATTTATAAAATAATATTTCTATCTCATAATCAACACTTTTTAAAACCTCTTCTGAACCGTTACATTCCACAATATGCCTTACTTGGTAAAGCAGTCGCATTTTTTGTCTAATATTCACCCAATCACCTCAAAACGATTTAACAAAAATGGGAGTGATGTAATAATTTTCTTTAAATCTCATAACAAATTTTTATTTAGACAGGATATCTGAATGGTCCATATTGTAAACATATTTTCTGAATTAATTTATAATCTGTAAATGATCTCTATTAAAATCTTCTATATTATCGTGAAATAGAGTGTAATGAACCTTAATTATAAAGTGATAAATTGAATAAAATTAACGTACAATGTAGAGCCAATATTCAATATAACAATAATAAAAGAATTAATAACTTTGTTTATTATATCAATTCAATTTTGGGGATATTACAATACTTTTATTTGTATTTAATTAAGATTAAAGGAGTATTATTACAAAAAATATTTATAGCTTTTANNGCATATCATCTATTTTAAGGTTATAAATATCCACAGAATATTTAATATATCTTAATTTTAAATAAAATACATTATTAAGAATTATTATTTAATAAAAAGACTAATTTATTTCAAAAAACTTAAATTTCATATATTAAGAAATTTTGGTGAAAATAATCACATATAATTGATTACAATAAAAAAGTGATGTGAATTAAGATTTCAGAAGATCACATAAATTACCATAAGCTAATCCCTGAAAAGATAGATAAACTGCAGAAGCTCATCCTTAGGTAGAAATGTTTATTTAGAGCCCAATACAGACCTTATAAGTAATCAAATTCTTGATTATTAAATNNAATCATTTTCGTTACATCATCTTTTATAGTAGAAATCTTCAATATATACCCTAAACATAGATAGGAATACTTATATTATTGTTTAGTAATAGCTAATTTTATATTGGGGATGTTAATATGAAGTATACACGAATAGTAATTTTATTTTTAGCAGTTACTCTTACTTTTGCACCTACATCATCTGCTTGGAATTGGAATACTCATAGTAAAATAGTTGATCAGATTTATTATTCATTACCAGCTTCTGTACAAGCAAACTTGAATTTAAATGCTATGAGAGATGGATCAAATGATCCTGATCAAGTTTTCCATGATTTCAGAGATCATAGTTATCCTTTTAGTTATAACAAAGCT
>PMMY01000152.1:0-1176 GCA_003162655.1 Methanobacterium sp.
GTCTTCCTGTTCGAGAATTGTTTTTATTATTTTTGATCCCATTCTTCCGCATGCACCTGTTACAGCTATGTTGATCATTTTATTCATCTCCTTTATGAATTTGAAAGAATTGTCAATATAAATGGATTAACTCTGGAAACCCATTTAACTAGTTAAAAAAAGGATTTAAACAGTTTGAACGATTTATCCTAAATAAACTAAAAAAAATATAGGAGTTTAATTAGGTTTAAAACATTTAAACCAGATTTAGGTCCTTTAAGACATTTTTGAGCTTTAATGTGCTTTCGTCCTTCATCGGAGCTAGTGGCATCCTTACATGTCCTGCTGGTCTTCCCATCATGTTGAGGGCATCCTTAGCAGGCACTGGATTTGATTCAATGAAAAGGACTTTCATTAAGTCGTAAAGCTCGTAGTGTAGTTTCCCTGCCTTAACAAAATCTCCTTCTAGTGCTGCGTTGACCATTTGGCTCATTCTTGCAGGATCTACATTAGCAACAACACTTATAACACCTTTTGCACCCATTGAAATCATTGGTAGGGTTAGATTGTCATTTCCAGAAATTACAATGAAGTTTTTAACATCTTGATCCTGAAGCCCTTTTATGGTAGCTGAGACTTTATCCATATCAGGATTTGCCTCTTTAATCGCCACTATCTTATCAAGTTGGGCCACTTTAACAATTGTTTCAACATCTATGTCTGTGCCTGTTCTTGATGGTACATTGTAAACTATAATTGGAATGTTGGTTGACTCTTCCAACATTTTATAGTGCTCGTAGAGTCCATGTTGTTGTGGTTTGTTGTAGTATGGTGTTATTACTAGAGCCGCATCTGCACCTGCATTTTCAGCATGTTGAACAAGTCCAAGTGCTTCCTTTGATGAGTTGCTTCCAGCACCAGCAATAGCTTTGACCTTCCCGTTTACTTCATCAACTAGGATGTCGATCATCTTTCTCTGTTCGTCGTGGGTTATGGTAGCAGATTCACCGGTTGTACCGGCTGCAAGTAATCCGTCAACCCCTCTATCAATTAAATAATTAATATTTTCACGCATTCCTGCTTCATCAACCCCATCCTCTTTAGTGAAGGGGGTCACCATGGCAACTGTTGTACCTTTCAAATTCATTCTAAGACGCTCCTTACAAGTTCATAAGCTCTTTTACCATCATTCCATTC
>PMMY01000152.1:1267-12273 GCA_003162655.1 Methanobacterium sp.
TAGGGCATCTGTGAGTTCTGATAGTACTCCAGTTTTAGTTAAAATCTCTTCTCCTACCACTGCGATAACAGATATCGGTTCTACATTTAATGCTGTTGTTTTTAGCATGTGGTTTCCTGCAGGTCCTATGATTTCGGTTCCAATTGCAGAGAGATCACCGTGCTCAAATCCTATGATCTTGGCATTTATAAGTGGATCCTTGTACTTCAATGCGTGGGGATGCAGTACCTTCGCACCGTGTGTGGCAAGGTCTCTCATCTCCTCAACTGATATTTTGTCCAGTTTCTTTGCGGACTGGAGCCTGTTAGGATCCGTTGACATTACACCGCCAACATCTGTTACAATAACCACTTCTTCTGCTTTGAGACAGTGCCCTAATAGAAAGGCTGTTATATCACTTCCACCACGACCCAGAGTAGTTAGAGTACCTTCCTCATCTTTTCCAAGGAAACCGCATAAGACGGGTATTATACCCTGATCTAGTAGCTTCAATAGTTCCTTAGTTTTAGTCTCGGTTAACTCGAAGTTGACATTAGCATTTAAATAATTATTGTCGGTAATAATGGGCCAGATATCCATATACGGATCAAGATATTCAGATTTAACACCCAAGGATTCTATTGTAGATGCGAACATTCTCACACTGGTAATTTCACCCATTGAAACAATGTCTGCTAGCTGTTTTTCTGTAATAGACTCGCCTATTGCATCGTCAACTGTCTTCAGGATTTCATCGGTGGTTTTATTTATTGCACTTACTACAACGACAACCTTTTTACCCTTCATATATTCTTTAACAACAGATTCTGCAGCTTGTTTTATCCTTTTTCCATTACCTATGGATGTTCCACCGAATTTGGCCACTATTATTCCCATTAAAATTCACACCTTTATTTTCAACCTAAAGCTCTAGAAATTAAGCATCTAGCAAAAAAAAAGTTTTGCTTAAGGTTGCTTAAGATTCGTTCCTTACTAATCTTGTTACGTATCCAGCTATTTTGTTTCTCAAATGTTTGGTACTGACTGTTGTGNNTGTTCTTCTTTACTCATATCAGTTAATATTTTTATTATACGGGTAAGACTGACCTCATCAATTTTTTTTTCACTTGCTATTTCTTTAATTTTAACTTGAATATATTCTTCCCGTTTCTTGTCTTCAATTTCTATGCCAAGAACCATCTTGGCTTTTACAATATCACGGGCTATGGATGTTCTCTTTTCAATTAGATCTATTAACATCTCATCCATTTCATCTATTTTTATTCTTGAATTCTGAAGCAGTCTTGAAGCTTCTTCCCTATCCACTGTGAATCACCCTAGTACCTTCATTTTCAACTTCTGTACGTATGATTTTTCCTGGTTGGGAGCTCCATGCTTCCACAACACTGTCCACATTTTCATGTGAAACAATTGCAACGAATGATGGACCTGTTCCTGAAAGTCCAGCTGCTGTTGCACCTGCTTCCAGAGCATCCAGTGCAATTTCTGGATTAAATTCGAGTGATGCACAGTATAGGAGTCCGTTTAAAGTCATTGCATTGTATATATCACCATGCAGAGCCTCTTTAAAGGCCAGTTTAACCTGTGGGGCAATGAGTTTCATACGCCTCACATTAGATTGTGCAGTGTGTGAACTTCTATTGGGCATATATATTAATATAATTTGTTGATGCATATCCTCCATCTTGAGGATCATCCTCTCTGTGTTGTTGGTGATGGTGAGACCACCAAAATATGATGCACTCGCATCATCAAATGCTCCAGTAATGGTTACCCCTGCTTCTAAAGATGCATCAACCCCAATATTCAGCAGTTCAAGATCGTTAAAGCCAATTGAATTGGATTTAATTTCGTATTCATTCATTAAAGCATTTGCTGTTGCCATTACAATAGCGTTCGATGTTGCACTACTGCTTGAAAGACCGGAGGCTACAGGAAGCGTTGAACTTGTTTTAACAGAAAATCCTGTTTCAATTTCATTTAATTTATAATGTTCTTTAAACTTCTCAACCACCCCTCTGACACACAATTCCATGAGCGTGGTATCGATATTAGCTTCAGTATTGCAGATAATTGATGATGGATTTGATCCTTTCAATTCAACTTCAGCTGTAACGTAAAGTTTTATACCAAATGCAGAACCGCATCCTGTTGATATTGCATTTATTATAGTGGCAGAACCTGGAGATTGTACTGTTGTCTTCAACGTGATCACCTTGATCAATTATTAAGTAAGGTTATCAAAAAAAATACAATTTTTTTGAGCATTAAAACGATTAAGAATTCATATATTGATCAATTCTTATATAATAGCTTTTCATTTTAATAATAGTTTATAATAGTATAGATGTTGGATTATATAAATGATTTCAGATTATAGAATGATATTTAAACTGATTTTTTTTATATCTTAATGGTTTTTATATTAATTCCAATATTTAACATATTTCAATAATCAAATAAATGATGATTACTTAACAAAGACTTATTTAAGGGATTTAACGAGATTTTTTATTTATGACAAATATTTATCAACTAATGAGAATGGGAAATAATTATATAAATGAAATAGTAGATTTATATTACTTTGCAGACAAAATAATAATGTAATATCTAATAGACGAATGAATAAATAATATTGATACATTTATAAAATCATCATAAAACAAACAAGATAAATTGTTATAGATGGATCAAAACAAAAATTTCTATTAAATCTTAATCAGGATCCAAATGAAAAAAGACACTAAAATAGTTATATCCATTATCGTAGGAGGATTATTCATATTAGCCCTACTCATGATAGGATTTTTAACATTAATCGGTAGTTTCAGCAGCAATAAATTTGATGCTTCCCCCAATGGTGACACTGTAGCAAATATACCTTTACAAGGAGAAATTGGATATGGAACATCATCCTCATCAGGTGAAAATATTATTTCTCCTGGAATGATGCAAGATGCTATTTTAAAGGCAGAATCTGATAGTTCTGTAAGTTCAATTCTTATAGATGTTGACAGCCCTGGAGGATCTCCTGTTGCCAGTGAAGAAATTATGAACACCATCAAAAATAGTAAAAAACCAGTTGTAGTCTGGATAAGTGATGTAGGTGCTTCTGGAGCTTATCTTGCAGCTTCATCTGCAGATAATATCATTGCAAGCCCATCATCCATGGTAGGAAGCATTGGAGTTATAATGCCTATCACAGACCTTTCAAAATATTATGAGCAAAATGGTATCAACAAGTCATCTATAAAAGCAGGTCAATACAAGGATATGGGTGCAGATTACAGGCCCCTAACAACTGCAGAAAAGAATATGCTCCAGGGAATGGTTGATCAGGATTATGATCATTTTATAAACATTGTTTCAGAAAACAGGCATCTTGATAAAAATTACACAGAAAGTATAGCCCAGGGTAAAATATATACCGGAACACAGGCTAAGGATGTAAAGCTAGTAGATGGAACTGGTGGAAAAACCAGTGCACTTGATATGGCTGCAAAACTAGGTGGAATAAAAGGAAATTACAATGTAATCACCATATCGCCATCATCGGGCATTCTAAATATCCTAAATAACCTTTCATCACGAATAGCATATTCAATTGGAATGGGTATTGGAAACAACTTGGAGAACGGTACCAGTAACAACTTTAATCTTCCTTCAATTTATTAAATGATTATGTTTTAAAGAAATGTGAAAAAATGTTTTATTTATTTAGAGGTGAAAAATATGGTAGTTAAAATTGAAGTATTTACATCCCCATCTTGTCCATACTGTCCAATGGCTGTCCAACTGGTGGAAGATGTCCAAAAAGATATGATAGATGACGTAGAAGTAGAAAAAATAGATATAATGGTTGACCAGGAAAAAGCAAGAGAATATGGCCTAATGGCTGTTCCTGCCATAGCATTAAATGGGGTCGTAAGATTTGTTGGTGCTCCTGGAAAAGAAGAGCTTTTAGAAGCTATCAAAGAAGAGATGGCAGAAAAAAAGACTTAAATAAGTTTAATATAAAAAGATATCTGAATTAACATGGAAAACAGGGCGATTCCAGACAGATACCACTTAAACAAGTCTGAATATGGAATAACCACCGGTAGTGCAGCAACTGCAGCTGCACTTGCAGCCCTACTCTCCATAAAGGGCAAAGTAGAAACTGTAAATATACAAACGCCCCTTGGTGAGCTTAATATTCGTGTTGAAGTTTCAAAAAGATTGAATACTTATTCTGGAAGGGCATCTGTAATTAAATATCCATACAACGACCCTGACGTCACCAAAAACCTTGAAATCTTCGCTGACGTGATTATAACACAAACTCCGGGTATAACTGTTGAAGGTGGCGCCGGAGTTGGAAGGGTTACAAAACCAGGTTTGCAAGTCCCTATAGGAGAAGCTGCAATAAATCCCACTCCTAAAGAAATGATAGTATCAAACCTCTCAAGGAACCTGCCCGATGGTATGGGAGCAGAAGTAACAATATGTGTACCTGCGGGTGAAGAACTTTNNGGAACAACTGGTTTTGCACGTTCAATGAACTTAAAAAGTTATAAAACATCTTACAGATGTCAGATCGATGTTGCTGTAGCTGAAGGATATAATAATCTTGTTTTTGTACCGGGAAATATTGGCGAGAGAATTGCTAAAAACATCCTTAAAGTTGATGACGACCAAGTAATCCAAATGGGAAATTTTGTCGGATACATGTTAAACGAAGCCGAAACAGAAGGTGTAAAAAGTATAACATTACTTGGACACGCAGGAAAGCTCATAAAAATCTCTGCAGGCATATTCAATACCAAACATTCCATTGCCGATGGAAGACGAGAAATAATAGCAGTTCATTCTGCACTTTTAGGTGCTGATAAAGAATTAATCTCAGAAATATTCAAATCCAATACAACTGAAGAAATGATAACTCTAATTGAAGAACATTCACTAGTCCAGATGGTTTTCAATAGCATCGCAGAAAGTATAAAAATTATCTGCTCTGAAAGGTTTAGAATTGATTTTGATGTTATAATAGTAAATATGAAAGGCAAGGTTCTCAACAACAATCATAAAACACCCATAATTTCAAAAAAAGAGATTAAATGATGGTTTTTTCTGAAATATTTTATGGAGTCATATGTAATTAATCAAATTTCTAGATTCCCTCCATTTTTTCAAATCAAAAAAATACAATCATTTATAGTTATTTTTTTCTTAAATTGATAATTTTAGAAACTTTTGGAAAAGTTAAAAAAATGTTAATTAACTTAAGTAGCATAAGAGTTATCATATCGTGTGGTTGAAAAATATTCAGAAAATAGCTAAATGTGGAGATAGATTTTAATGGTTAATAAAGAATTCACACACCTGTCAAATAAAGGCGTTAAAATGGTTGAGGTTGGAAACAAAGCTGATGTTAAAAGAACAGCCACAGCAAAAGGTAAGATAAATCTGCAAAGTGTTACAATTGATATGATCAAGAATGATGAAATGAAAAAAGGAAACGTACTTACAACTGCCCAGATAGCAGCAATAGGTGCTGTAAAGTCAACCCATCATGTGATCCCGTTATGCCATCCACTTAAAATAACTGGTGTTGATGTGGATTTTAATGTTGAAGATAATTTTATCGAAACAGAAGTTACTGTTAGATGTACTGGAAAGACGGGCGTTGAAATGGAAGCACTGACCGGTGTTAGTGTAGCTCTTTTAACGGTTTGGGATATGGTAAAAAGTGTTGAAAAAGATGAAAATGGACATTATCCCTCAACCAGCATATATGACATTGTTGTTTCTGAGAAGAGAAAAGAATAATCTTTAAAATTTATTATTAATTTGATTTAGAGAGTAAAACTGATTTTTATGGATTCTATAAACACTAAAATTGAGGAAATTATAAAGGAAAGCTATCCTAATATTAAGGAGTTTAACCCTGCACAGAATGCAGTGATAGACTCCGGATTTTTGGAAGATCAAACCAACTACATTATAGCGATACCCACCGCCAGTGGAAAGACAGTTCTAGGAGTAATGGCAGCTTTAAACGCTGTTTTAAATGGCGGTAAAGCTGTTTATGCAGTTCCACTAATTTCGATACAAAATGAGAAAGTTAAGGAATTTAAGAAGTTTGAACAATTTGGAATAAAAGTTGGGAAACATCCTTCATCCTCTGATCTGGCAGTTATGGTGTTTGAATCCTTNNGGATATTGATCTCCTTATTGTTGACGAGTTTCATATGATAGGTGAGTACTCAAGGGGACCAACCATTGAATGTGCAATAACACGTTCAAGAATATTGAACCCCGGTATGAGGATCATAGCACTGTCTGCAACTCTTAAGAACATGAACGAACTTTCCTCTTGGTTAGATGCACACGTAGTTCAGCATAATTTTAGACCCGTCCCGCTCTACAAGGATGTGCTCACAACTGAAGAGATGGAAACAAAAAACAAAAACGAGGTCATTGTAAAGATACTGAACACATCCATTGAAGAATCATCACAGGCACTGGTCTTCGTATCAACCAGAAGATTTACAGAATCCCTTGCCAAATACACATCAGGAAAGATAAAAAGAAGAATATCCCCCGATCAAAGGTCAAAATTCCATGAGGTCAGCCAGAAACTACTCGACGTTCCGAGAAAACGGGGATCCTTGCCAACCGAAGTGTGCTTGAAACTTGCTGAATGCGTTGAAAACGGTGTAGCATTCCACCATGCTGGCCTATTCGACAAGCAGAAAGAGATAATAGAAGATGAATTCCGAGCAGGTAACCTTCTGATGATAACAGCTACTCCAAGTCTTATGTACGGTGTAAACCTGCCCTCAAAAAATGTTGTTATAAGAGATTACACCAGATGGACTAGTCAGGGACCTCAGCCAATTCCAGTATTTGATTATGAACAGATGTCAGGTCGTGCAGGTCGCCCTGGATATGATACAGAGGGTTATTCTTACCTAATAGCAAAGAGTGTTGATGAGGCTTACAACCTTAAAGAACATTATGTATACGGAGAAATAGAGACAACTAACTCCAAACTAATTGAAAACAGAGATGCNNATAGATTCAATGGGATATGAAATTAATAGCTCACTTGAATTTCTGGTACAGAATGGTATAATAATGCCCACTCCCGACGGGCTTAAAACAACAGAGTTTGGAATGTTAATAGCAAAGAGCAAATACACTGTTGAAACTGCTGTTAGGTTGAGGGAGTTTGCAACAAGATCCTCAGAAATTAATACAAGCCAGCTTCTCTATGAAATATGCAAAACCCCAGACATGCCAAGAATAAGTTTTAAGGGACGTAAAAGTAAAGAACCAGTAAGGGATAAATTGAATAAAGCAGAGGTTTTTGTGGTTGATATAGGCAATACCGAAGCAACTGCAGCCACACTTATGGAATGGATGGATGAAAGGAACGAATATGAAATTGAAAACGCATTTAATGTTTACGCTGCTTCTACCCGAAGATCGGCTTACGAAGCTTCACTTTTAGTAAAATTCTTCAAGAATATATGTAATGTAATAAACTTCTATTCTGGAGTAGATGTACTTGACATGATGTCTGCACGTCTGTATTATGGTGTTAAACCGGATATAATTCCAATGGTGGTGAGTATAAAAAGACTCGGAAGAAAAAGAGCCAGATCTCTTGTAAAAGCATTTGGCGAAGATTTAAGATATATTACTCGTGAAGAACTCTTGAAAATAGATGGAATTGGACCTAAAACCGCCGAAGCAATACTTGAGAAGTACAGTAGTTGATAACGTTTTTATTTCTTCAATTAATTAATTTGGAGAATTATTTTGATGGATAATATTACAAAGGATAAAAAAAATGATCATAGAATTTGAATCTGATGTTACTGGGATGACCAGACAGGAACTTCTTAAATTACTAAAATCTGAAGCTGCTAAAATTCATATAACTCATATAATGAAAGCATGCAACTATTTGATAGCTGAAGGTAAGTATGTTCAGCCAAACTACAGAGAAAAATTCTACAATGCCTACATACAGAGTTTTATTTTAAGGGTCAAGGAAATAAAAGAGGATAATAATATTTATCCTGAAACAGTTGATATTAAAGAACTTAATAATTCTCTGGAACTATTAAAAGAACAAGAAGCTCGGATGAGAGAAATTTATCCAGCTGATCCCTATTTCCCAATTATATATCAAATAATATCTATTTACACAAGTTACGTACTAGATGAGCCAATCCATGTGGTCGGAACAGAGTTTCCAGGTGGTTTTAAGGTCAGATATATTGATGGAAAATATTTATGCCCAGTGAAAGAGAAACAAAAAGATAATCCAAATGCTGTGTGTGGATTCTGCATAGCAGAACAGGATCCCGAGTTACAATAAACACTTACAGACAGAATTTACTTCACCAGATTTTATTTGAATAGTTTATAGAATATTTACATTGTTTAAGTTAATTTTAAAGCTATTATCGGAGTTTATAAATGAAAGAAAAGCTCGAAGACCTTGATATCAATATGAAGATAACAAAGAATCATCTCAGGGATGTGGTCAAATTTGAAGCAAAAAATCTTCATATGAAGGATATAATGCTTGCAGCATCCTTTCTTAGAGAAGATGCTAAATACATGCCGTTATATTATAGAGAAGATTATATTGAGAGATTTTCTAAAGCTTTTTTCAGCAGAATAAAGGATATTAAAGAGGATAAAAACAAGTACCATGGGTATGTAGACACAGGAAAACTTATAGAATTTCTTATGGTTATTGATAAGCAGAGTAATGATGCTAGAGGAGATAATGAAAGATGTTTTGTTAGAATCGCCAGGATAATAGCCACCTACACTACTTTTATCCTTGAAGAACCTATTCACCCCGTTGGAACCAAGTTTCCAGGAGGATTTGTACTTCATAAGGAGGAGGATAGCTACTTATGTCCTGTAAAAAACCGTCAATTANNTTTTTTTCTTTAAAAACTGAAATCCAAGTTACCTTGACCTTTCCCTTTTTGTTGGCCATTATAGTGTCTAAAAGTTGAATTTTATCATCAAATTTGTCCATGTATCGATCCTTGATCCCATTCCATTTCTCGATGTCTTGAACAGTCCACTCCTCAATTTCTTCCTTTTCAATTTCATTGATCCATTGATCGAGTTTTGATTGGTTCATATTATCCTCAGATAGGCAAAATTTATCTTCAAGGATCTTGACACCTTCCTCTTTACCATGAATCTGGGTTGCTCTTTTGACTTTTAACATATATCCACCATCAAAATTGAATATTTTACTCATTTTTCTATAATTACCTAAAATCCAGGAGTTCTTGAAACACTTTATAACTTTTCTCGGGGTTTTTTAGTAATTCCAATAGTACAACTGCATTGTTGTGCTCTTCATCCTTGGCTGAATAGAGCAGCGTGATTGTATGATGAATCTTTTCTATACTTCTTAATTGTTTAATCAATTCTTCTTTATCCTTAAGTTCGTCTAAATATTTGTTTTTGAATCCATTATATCTTTCTGGATTGTCCGAACCACTTTCTAAGTTTGTTACTTGGTGCAATCTCATTCAGCCATAANNTAAATCCACTCTTGCTTTATCTTTTGATAACCCTCTTGGCCCACAATCTATCAACCAAAATTCTGAAATTGTCTTCCTTCTCCGGAGCTTGGTAAACTCGTTTGATTTTGTACATGCCAATGACCAATAGTACTTCCGATTTGGTTTATATTTCTATTGGGATAGTATAAATAACTTTCATAGATTTTGGCCATTATTCCTATATTTCAACCAATTTCATATCTATCAATATGATACATATTTCTGGTTTTAGGACTTAAAAATAATCTATAATTTACAAAATTGTCAATTACAATTCAGTAGATACTTCAAAAATCGTTTTTTATGAAATCATTAGCTTTTACAGCACTGTATGTTTTTCCTTTGTAGGTAAATACTGATTTTATTGCTCCATGTGGACACATCGAGACGCATCGCATACAATACTCACATTTGTTACCTGTTAATGGATATTCGTCGAGTTTAATGTTTCCAACAGGGCATATTTCAGCACATATCCCGCATTTGTTACATAGAGAAATCTTAGCCCGGAATTTAAAGTACTTCTGATGCAGACTTATTTTAGTTAGCATAAGTCCAGCCTTTGAAATAAGGTTCATGGCATCAGAAAAAAATGGGACACGTCCCCATCTTGATCTCCCCTCTATTAAGGCCGTTGCATACTTTTCAGCCATTTCAAGCCCTTTTTTAACCTTTTCCATATTGGTTTTATCATCTTGTATAAAGAAGATATTCACTGGCATTACAATCTCACATGCCCCAATGGGTTGATATCCCTTCCCTTCAAGGATTGTACGAAGAGGGCCTACCAAACCCCCAGAATATCCTCCCATTGTATCTACCATAAATATTTCGGTGCCTTGTACTTCAGGAAGTGATTTTATAAAATCCCATACTAAATTATAGGTAGATAATATTGCTACTGGAAATCCTAGGCCAATTGTATGTTCAGTATTCACATCAGAACCTTTTGAAAGTTCGATCTTTTCAAGATTAACATTATACCCCTCCCATTGAAAAATTTCAGCCATTTTTCGTACAACTAACAAGGTATTTCCCGTGCCTGAGAAGTAGTAGAGATCTATGTTATTTTTCATGTTGACCAAATAATTTTTTTAATATTCTAATACTAANNTTTAAAATTTTTAATATTTAATAATTTTTTTACTTCATATTCAACACAGTTTTAAATTAAAATTACATAAAAAAATACTAGAATATTTTTTTATATAAATGTAATAAATTTTGTTTACATGGATTATATCCCTTAATATTACGTTTACCTTGATTATACTCCTCTTTGCTAAGAGATATTTTTCTATTACCAAACTATATACCATAGTTAGATCAATAGTAACTTGAAGTCAAATTTTAGACAATATTCATAGGATATAATTATATAATTTTTATTAAAAATTCTGATTCTAGAATGGA
>PMMY01000045.1 GCA_003162655.1 Methanobacterium sp.
GCACTCACAGATAACTATCCAATCCGATTATCGAACGCCAACAGTGTAAACATAATAAATAACACCATATATTCTAACCTTAATGGTGTAAGCGATACTGGTACTAATACAAATATATTAGTATCCGGAAACAATATAATCGGTACATGTAGCACGTATGGTAATGGTATGGCATTTGAGGGCGTTACAAGTAATTCTCAGATAAAATATAACAATATATCTGGAACACAGCACGGAATACTCTTTGATGTTGCTAGTACTAATAACGTAATCAGTGGAAATACTGTCACAGGAAACAACGGGGACCAAGCAGGGATTTACACCATCCTTGGAAGTACTAATTTCCAGATATTAAATAACAAGGTGAGCAATGAGAGGGATGGAATAGCAATCCAGCCATTAGGTAGCGGAACAGCAAGTGGATTCAAAGTAGATGGTAATATCTGCACAGGTAACCACAATGCTATCTGGATGACTGTATCGAATAGTGTAATCTCCAATAACCAATTGAAGGAGAACCAAGAGGGTATAGATATAACTGGTACTGGAAACATAATCAAATCAAATATCATTATCAATAACAAGGTCGTTGGAATAGCACTAACAACTCAACAGAGTACAGACAGTAACACCGTCATTAACAACACATTAAGTGGGAATGGTGGAAACTACTATACAGCAGGACCAGGTAATGTTATAGGAGAATAAATAAGAAGTTACAGATTTGGATAGATCCATATCTTTTGAAAAAAAACATTTCAATAAATTCTTTCTTTATATAATCTATGTGAATAATGTTAATTTGGTGAATATAATGAGTGATTTTTCAAGTTTTTTCCCTACAAATACTGAAGCTGTAATCTTTCAATTAGTCTTAACTTTGTGGTTATTAAGTGAGATAGTTGGTACTGTCATAATTCCCAATATACGGCGTAGAGGAAGTGTTATAAAACGCAAAGACAGATTTTCTGGTTTATATTTATTTGCCACAATATTCTTAGCCATAATTTTTTCTCTCTATTTTGCAAAGGCCCATATTGGAATGTTGCCTGGATGGGTTTTTAGTCTGGGAATAGTTCTGATAATTTTAGGAATTATATTAAGACAATGGTCCATGGCTATTTTAGGAAAATTCTTCTCTGCAGTAGTAGGCATTCAAAAAGATCAACAGGTAATAGAAAAAGGCCCGTATAAATATGTTCGCCATCCATCATATTCAGGAGCCCTTATTATTTTTATTGGATTAGGATTAGCTTTACAATCATGGGCTGCAGTTATAACGTTAACATTATTATTCATCATAGCCTACGGTTACAGAATTTATGTAGAAGAAAAAGCTCTTATCTCCGAACTTGGTGAGCCATACATAGAATATAAAAAGAGGACTAAAAGACTTATCCCATATATGGTATGAAGATATTTAATTTAAGGGATTTTCGTAACTCAAACATCAATCTTCCTTCTTAACCAGTTCCCTTTTATCATACCAATTTTTACCGAATGCTATCCAGTCCTTGGGTTCGGACTTTATATTTCCGTCCTTGTCAAACATGGTAACCTGATTGATCTCCCATACAAACCTGCTAGAAGGATTAGGATTTTTCAGGCAATCAACAGTACTAAATATTTCCTCAGCACTTAATTCTGGTATTTTTTCCATATAAAACTTGATTTNNTGATCTTATCTAGATTAAGATATGATGAAAAAAATTATTTAGTAATATTTATATCATATTCAGCTAAATTTTAATGTAATTCGAAATTATCATTTGTAGCCTATCCATTTATGAGTACAATGTTTCATTGAAAGGTATGTTTTCTACTTCTTTTATTATTAGAAGCCCATACCCCCACAAAAAATATCAAAAAATTATTGTAATCCCAGCTATTTTTGATAATAATAAAAAAATTATTGGGGGTTTAAAATGAATAATAAGATAATTTTGGCTTCATTATTGTTTGCAATGTTCTTCATTGGACTNNCAAAAACCCATAAATATTATAAAAGTGACTATAAATTTTTTTATGACTTAAAAAAGATTTCAAAAACTAAACTAAGGATATCACAACCAAAAATAGAAGGAAGCAAATCCTATACCTATATATACACCAAACATTCTGCAGTTTATTATTACTGGCACAAATTTAAAAAAGAGCTCAAATATTAGCTTAGTTAAATTGATTGATTGAACCTTCGTCAGGTTTATGATAATTAACAATAGAAAATTATTTAGTAAAATTTATATTATATTCAGCTAAATCTTAGTACAATCGATGAAATTATCATTTGTAGCATTATGAATACTAAGTATAAGCGTTTTCATGGAAAGGCGAGTATTTAACTT
This sequence comes from Methanobacterium sp., assembly GCA_003162655.1. Classification (GTDB taxonomy): domain Archaea; phylum Methanobacteriota; class Methanobacteria; order Methanobacteriales; family Methanobacteriaceae; genus Methanobacterium_B. Next base: position 2,346 of record PMMY01000045.1, read on the forward strand.
CTCATTATTTTTTAGAAGCCATCACCCACAATATACTAAATAAAAAAAAGTACGCTATTTTTGATAATTCCAAAAGAAAATTGGGGGTGTCTTTAAATGAATAATAAAATAATTTTAGCCTTGATGTTATTTGCAATGTTCTTCATTGGACTTCAAACAGCTCAACCAGCAGCAGCTGTCAAAAAAATAGACCAATTCAATGTCTACTATATTGGTGGTGGACAGAATGATGATGCAGATGTTT
>PMMY01000223.1 GCA_003162655.1 Methanobacterium sp.
AAGAAGAAGAAGATTTCTCCAGAAAACTTTTTAAAGCAATTTTCTCAAAGATCGTCAAGTTTCAAAATTTTAAGTTCAAAGATCACTACCTCACAATTATCTGATGCCATGAGGAAAATAACAGGACAAAATGGGGTCCTTGTCGGAGTAAAACCCGTTAAAAATAGTTTTAAAATTATCGGAAAAGCAACAACAGTAAAAACCTCAGCAAACGACTGGGGAACGGCTATTAAAGGAATATATGAATCACGAAAAGGAGATATCCTTGTTATTAGTTGCGATAGAGATGATCCTGCAGTTTGGGGAGAAATGGCATCTACATCGGCCCAAAATCAAGGTCTCTTAGGAACAATAGTTTATGGTGCTATTAGAGATGTAAAAAGCATTAAAGAACTTGATTATCCTGTATTCTCAAGAGCAGTGATTCCTAATGCAGGAAAATCACTCGCTGAAGGAGAAATTAATATTTCTGTGATTTGTGGACGGACCATAGTCGATCCAGGCGACCTCATAATGGGGGATGAATGTGGAGTAGTCAGTGTGCCTGAAAAAATCATTGATGAAGTCCTTGAAGAAGTATTCAAAATATTGGACAATGAAAATGATATTTTAATGCAGTTGAAAGATGGAAAATCATTTTTAGACATACTGAAAATTAAATAATTGGGATTAATATTTTTGATTCTAATTTTAGATAATTCGTTAGAGTCGATAGATAAGTTGATATATCACTCAAACATATTTTTTAAGATGCAGACCACTTCTGAATTCATTCGTGAAAATAGGTGGAGAATAATATTAACACTAATAATTGGCGGATTTATAATATTCATCATATCCTTTGCCGTCGGAATACAGGATATATTAAAAGTTCTAAGTAAATCAAACCCAGCAACAATAGTTGTTGCTTTACTTTTAGAAATATTTATTATTGGTATGTGGACTGAACGTTGGTCCCTTATTTTGGATGTTATAGTCAGATCGCCAGGGTTCAATAAACTATTTGTTATGATGTTTACAAGTTTATTTGGTAACAACTTGACTCCTGGAGCTGCTGGAGGTGAACCAATGAGAGCCTATCTCCTTAGTAAATTTGAGGGAATTTCATTCGATTTGGCTTTCGTTTCGGCTGGTGCTGATAGAGTATTTGAGTTCTTCCCATTTGTATTGGTATCTGCCTTTGCTGTTTACATGATATCGACTTGGAATATTCCATTTTGGAGCGCTATCTTCATAAGTGTGCTCATAATAATAATCATGGCTTTTTTTGGTCTTTTAATATATGTTGGAGTGAAAAGAGAGATAGCAGAAAGACTCTTACTTTCATTGGCCCGTTCATTATTGCCTCTCTTTATAAAACTTACCAAAAAAGAAGTTAGCCTATCCTATGTCACTGAACAAATAAATTATTATGTGGGTAGGTTTTCAACAGGGTTTTCAACTGTTCTTCAAGATAAAAAAATGTTTACACTTGGTCTTTCTATCTCATTCATAATGTGGGGAACTGATATGTTCAGGATGTATCTATGTTTTGTTGCAGTAGGATATTTCCCACCTATAATACCTTTGATAATCATTTATACCATTGGGATTTTGATAACGATACTCCCTACTATTCCTGGTGCTTTGGGGCTTCGTGAAGCAACTATGGTTGCCCTATTCCTAGTAGTTGGGGTTCCAGCAGATGTTGTTATTGCTGCAAGTCTAATAGATCGTCTCATAAGTTATCTAATGCCTACAATTGTTGGTGCTATTACAACAGTATACTATGGGAAGCTTCTGAACAGAATGGACGCAGGGTCCTCATGATATATTATGGTTATAATGGACTTTTTAAATAATGATTTATCTTTTAAAACTATCGAAAACTTTATATATTAGTAATGCAGACACTAATTATTATATAAAACTTTCGGTTTGAGGGCTAAGTAATGAAACAGTTAGGTAAAGTATCACACATTTCTAATAGGAACAGAGCCATTCTGAGATCAGACCAAACCCCAGGGTTTGGTTTGCCTGTTTTTACTAAGGACAATAAAAAGTTTGGTACAGTTTACGATGTATTTGGTCCAACAAAAGGCCAGTACATCTCGGTTAAGGTTTTTGGAAAATTTTCTAAAAATCTTGAAAACCGAATTGGAGATACCCTTTTCATACCCTCAAAAAAGATTGAAAAACGGGGGAGAAGGAAACGACAGAACAAATGAAACCTGAAGTTGCAGAAATCGATAAAAACGAACCTGATGTTACAGAAAAAGAACAAATGAAACAGGACGTTTCGGAAATCGAAAAAATTGAGACTAAATGTCCAGAATGTGGATCTGAAAAGCTTATAAATGATCATGAACGAGGAGAAATAGTTTGTGGAGCTTGTGGTCTAGTAATAGATGATAACATAGTAGATATGGGTCCCGAATGGAGAGCTTTTGATCATGAACAGCGCGACAAAAGAACCAGAGTCGGAGCTCCAATAACTTACACTATCCATGACAAAGGACTATCTACTATGATTGACTGGAGGAACAAAGACATTTACGGTCGTGATATCCCTGCTAGAAATCGTGCCCAGTGGTATAGGCTNNAGACTAGGACTACCTAGAAGTGTTAGGGAAGCTGCATCAGTTGTATATCGAAACGCAGTCGAAAATAAACTTATCAGAGGGCGGAGTATCGAAGGCGTTGTCGCAGCATCACTATACGCTGCATGTCGGAGATGTAACGTTCCTCGAACTCTCGATGAAATTGCAGAAGTTTCAAGAGTGAGTAAAAAGGAAGTTGGAAGGACTTACAGGTTTCTTACAAGAGAATTAAACATCAAATTACCTCCAACATCACCAGTTGACTACGTTCCAAGATTCGCAAGCGAACTAAACCTTTCAGGTGAAGTACAATCCAAAGCCATTGAAATCATTGAGAAAGCAATGGAAAAAGGACTTACATCAGGAAGAGGCCCTACAGGGGTAGCAGCAGCTGCTCTTTACATCGCATCGGTACTCTTAGGAGAAAGGAAAACACAGAGAGATGTGGCAGATATAGCAGGTGTAACAGAAGTAACCATACGTAACAGATACAAAGAACTTACTGAACAGCTGGATATGGGTGTAACTTTATAGTTACAGCCCAATATTATTTTTAATTATATATCATCAATTTATTTTAATTTATTAAAATTTTCTATCCTATTTAATATTATCTGTTGANNGTATTGAAATTTGGTCAATAAATCCGTTATAAAAAAATAAAAAAAGAATAAGAATTATTCGGGATTTTTTGAAGTTCATTTTTTTTTATGGTTCTTAGAATTAACAGAGCAAGTTTTAAAGCAAATTAGAACCCTACCTTACTTCTCAAAGTTAATATTAGAAACAACACAATGAATATTCCAAATACTATGTAAAGCATTTTCCTTGTTTTTGCAATCTTCTTCTGATTTTCCAAGTATATTTGCTCACAATTAGGGGAGCAAAATTTCTCTGATAAAGGTATTGGTTTTTGGCACATTGGACAGTGCTTATGTTGATCAGTCATTTTTAACCTCTTTATTAGCTATATATAGATTTTTAGTGCATCATAAATATTTTATTACTCAGGCAGTATTTTGGTACCT
>PMMY01000147.1 GCA_003162655.1 Methanobacterium sp.
CCCTCATGGATGAAGGAATTGAAACAGTTCTTGTGAACAGCAACCCCGCAACCATACAAACAGACATAGACATGGCAGATACAGTTTATGTGGAACCCCTGACACCTGAAATAGTAGCAAAAATCATAGAAAAAGAAAAACCAGACGCAATACTCCCTACTATGGGTGGTCAAACTGGTTTGAATGTAGCTACAGGCCTTGAAAAAATTGGAGCCCTCGAAGGAATCATGGTTATCGGTTCGACTGTTCAGACCATAAGAAATGTTGAAGATAGGGATCTCTTTGGAAATTTCATGATGGAACTTGAAGAACCAATACCCCACTGTAGAGCAGTTATATCAATTGAAGAAGCCATAGAAGCCGTTGCTGAAATTGGTTATCCAGTGATAGTTAGACCAGCATTCACACTAGGTGGAACTGGTGGTGGAGTAGCTCACAACGAAAAGGAACTGATTGAAGTTGCGAAACGAGGACTTGATATGAGTTTTATCAACCAAGTACTCATTGATGAGTCTGTTATTGGTTGGAAAGAGTTTGAATATGAAGTAATGAGAGATAAAAACGACACATGTATAATTGTGTGTAACATGGAAAACTTAGATCCAATGGGAATTCACACAGGTGAAAGTGTTGTTGTTGCACCATCGCAAACACTTTCAGATGTAGATAATCAAAGACTTCGAAATGCTTCTATCAAAATTATAAGAGCATTGCATATTCAAGGCGGTTGTAACATCCAATTTGCATTTAATGCAGATACAGGAGAATATAAAGTTATTGAAGTAAATCCTAGGGTAAGCAGAAGCAGTGCACTGGCATCCAAGGCAACTGGTTATCCTATAGCCAAAATATCCGCCAAAATAGCTGTTGGAATGACGCTTGATGAAATCCAAAACGATATAACAAAGGAAACACCTGCATCATTTGAACCAGCACTAGATTATGTGGTTGCAAAAATCCCAAGATGGCCATTTGACAAGTTCAAAGGCATAAAGAGGGAAATAGGAGTTCAAATGCAGTCAACTGGAGAAGTAATGGCTATTGGCAGAACCATAGAGGAATCATTACACAAAGCCATAAGATCCCTTGATATTGGAAAATATGGATTTGAAGAGATCCCATACAACGATGACCTCCTGAGAAATGCTACTGATGAAAGGATATTCCATTTATACACTGCACTGAAATCTGGAAGGGAAATAAACGAAATTCATGATATTACCCAGATTGATAGATTCTTTTTATATAAAATACAGAGTATAATTGATTTTGAGACTTATTTAAGGAGTTTAAAACCTAAAGAAATTCTAAAAACGGATATACTTATGAAAGCAAAACGTATGGGGTTTGCCGATGCCATACTATCCAATATAACAGGATTCCCCGAAAAAAATATTAGGGATTATAGGAGAGAAAAGGGAATAATTCCAACTTACAAAATGGTTGATACCTGTGCAGCAGAATTTGAAGCTAAAACCCCATATTACTATGGAACATATGAAGGTGAAGACGAGGTGACTGTTTCTAATAATAAAAAGGTTGTAATTATTGGAGCAGGACCTATACGAATTGGTCAGGGAATAGAATTTGATTATTGTTGTGTTCATGCCTCCTTGGCATTGAAAGATGAAGGAATTGAAACTATAATTATTAACAACAATCCAGAGACTGTGAGTACAGATTATGATATTTCGAATAAACTCTACTTTGAACCACTGACACTCGAAGATGTGATGAGCATAATGGACAAAGAAAATCCAGACGGAGTTGTTGTCCAATTTGGAGGTCAAACATCGATAAACTTGGCAGTTCCTCTTGCTGAAGAGGGTATTCAAATACTTGGAACTGCACATGAAAGTATAGACCGTGTTGAGGATCGTGAACGTTTTACAGAAGTTTTGAATCTGCTTGACATACCCCAAGCTGAGTATGGTATTGCACACTCCTTTGAAGATGCTAGACTGGTCGCAGAGAGGATAGGATTTCCTGTTCTTGTAAGGCCATCTTATGTACTAGGTGGAAGAGCTATGGAAATTGTATACGATGACAAAGAACTCAAGGAGTATATGAAGGAAGCTGTAAAAATTTCGCCTGAACACCCAATTCTTGTTGACAAATTTCTTGAAGATGCAATTGAAATTGATGTGGATGCATTATCTGATGGAGAAGACGTCTTCATCGGCGGTATAATGGAACATATAGAAGAAGCTGGAGTACATTCTGGAGATTCTGCATGCGTAATGCCCCCTCAGAGTATCTCAAATGATGTTCTTGAAACTATAAAAGAATATACAACCAGGCTAGCACTCGAACTAAATGTGGTTGGACTTATGAACATACAATACGCTGTTAAAACTGATACTGAAAGTAAGGTTTATATTATTGAAGCCAATCCAAGGGCAAGTAGAACAGTTCCATTCGTTAGCAAAGCTGTAGGAGTTCCGCTTGCAAAAATAGCTGCCAAATTAATAGTTGGATACAAACTTAAAGACTTAGGATTACGGGATGAAATTAAAATTAAACACGTTGCAGTCAAAGAATCCATATTCCCATTTATTAAACTACCAGCTGCAGACTCTGTGTTAGGACCTGAAATGAAATCAACTGGAGAAAGTATGGGAATAGATAAAAACTTTGGTGTTTCATATTACAAGGCTCAGCTCTCAGCAGGTATGGAACTGCCTAAAAAGGGAAAACTTTTCATAAGTGTGAGAGATTCAGATAAAAATAACATAAGAGATATTGTAGAAAAGGCTGAGAATCTTGGCTTTGAACTCGTTGCCACCACCGGAACCGCTAAAGCAGTCCAGAAATATGTTAATATTAACACCATCCGAAAAATGAGCCAAGAATCACCAAATATTAGGGATGCCGTTGTAAATAACGAAATAGACCTAATTATCAACACACCATCAGGAAAACAGTCAGCTGATGACGGATATTACATCAGGAGGATGGCTATAGAACTCGGAATACCATACGTAACAACACTTGCAGGAGCGCGTGCTGTATTAAATGCTATTGAACATGTTAAAGAAGGTGATATAGGAGTTAAATCCCTAAATGAATATCATGATTTACTTTAACTATTTATNNTTTAATCAAATGATAACGATCAAAAATGCCCGGGTTCTTTACGGGGAGAACATGGAAGTTCGAAGAACTAACATTGTCATAGAAGACAATAAAATTGTTGAGGTATCTGATAAAATTGAAAAAGGCAGAATAATAGATGCAAATGGTTGTATTGCATCCCCATCTTTAATAAATTCCCACATTCATATTGGTGACTCTGTTGCAAAGGATTTGGGTGATGGAGAGCCCATAGACAAACTTGTGAGACCACCCCATGGATTTAAACACCGCATATTATCTGAAACTTCCCAAGAATATATGGTCAAAGCCATGCAAAGTTCTATGCAGTACATGCTCCAAACAGGGACCACAACATTTGTAGACTTCCGTGAAGGGGGTTTTAAAGGTATAAATGTCCTTGAAAAAGCATCAGAAAATATTCCTATAAGAAAGTTGGTACTAGGCAGACATGACAAATTTTTCGATGAAAACCCAAAATTATCAGAATTAAGAAAAATAGCAAAAAAGCTTCTGAATATATGTGATGGAATAGCATTAAGTGGATTTGGCGAAATTGAAGATCAAGTAGCTCAAATTATAACAGAAACGTGTCAAAAACATTCTAAGCTGTCATCGATACATGTAGCTGAGTATGAGAAACTTCAAACTAAGTCATTAAAATCTATAGGTAAAACTGAAGTTGAAAGAGCTTTGATTGCAGGTTTTAATCTGCTTGTACATGTGACAGCTCCATTAAAAGATGATTTAAAACATATTGCAGTAAATGAAATACCAATTGTTTGTTGCCCCAGATCTAATGGTTCTCTTGGAGTGGGAATTCCTCCATTAATGGATATGCTTGACAGAGGGATAAATGTAACTCTTGGAACCGACAATGTAATGTTAAATTCTCCAAACATGTTTACAGAGATGGAGTTCGCACTTAAGGTAACAAGAGGATATTACAGAGAATATATTCCCCCCTTAGAAATTTTTAAAATGACAACATTGAATCCTGCAAAGGCTCTGGGACTTAACCTAGGTTCGATAGAGGAGGGTAAAATTGCAGATATAATGCTTGTGAGTGGAATGTCCGGGGATCCTATACTCTCACTTATAAACAGAACCGAATCACAAAACATAAAGGCTTTAATCAAAGATGGTAATATTGTATTTGAAAGATAATTCCATTCGAAATTCTTAATAATTAAAATCTACTCATTACAAAACCATATACTAAAGATATTTAGAATTTATGATTATTAATCTTAGAAAAATAATCAAGAATTTGATAACATTTTATTGAAAATAAATTGAGAACACGATGATACCATGTTAGATATTAAACTTTTCAGGGAAAATCCTGATCTAATCCGTAGATCGGAAAAAAAACGTTTCAGAGGTATAGAAAACGTCGATAAAGTCATTGAATATGATACAAAATGGAGAGATGGGCTTAAAAAACTGAATGAACTGCGTGCAGAAAGGAACAAACTATCCAAATCATTCAACGAGACCCGAAAGCGGGACAAAGAGGAACTAGAAATTCTTCAAATCAAAGCTAAGGAAGTTTCCAGGGAAATTACCATGTTAGAACCCCAAATATCCGAATTTATTGAAAAAAGAGATCAGTATCGTTATAAAGTTGGCAATATAGTAGATGAAGATGTTCCTGTATCTGAAACAGAAGAGGATAATTTATTAATTACTGAAGAAGGTATAATCCCTTCTTTCAACTTTGAACCATCAAACCATGTAGATTTAATTGAAGGTGTAGATGGGGCAGAATTCAAAAGTGCTTCAGAAATTTCAGGTTCCCGTTTTTATTATCTAAAAGCAGATATGGTATACCTTAATATGGCTCTATTGAAATTTGCCATGGATATACTTTCTGAAAAAGGATTCACACCATTTCAAACACCTTTTTTCATTAAACATGATGTAATTAAAGAAACAGCAGAACTTGCTGACTTTGAAGAAACTTTGTACAAGGTTGAAGGTGAAGATCTATACTTGATAGCTACTTCTGAACAAACACTTGCAGCCTTACACAGGGGTGATATAATTGATGAAAGAACTTTGCCACGTAAATATTGCGGTATTTCATCTTGCTTCCGTAGAGAAGCAGGTTCGCATGGTAGAGACACCCTTGGAATATTCAGAGTTCATCAGTTTGAAAAAATCGAACAGTTTGTATTTTGTAGTGAAGAAGATTCAAAAAATATCCATCAAGAGCTTTTGGAAAATGCAGAGATTATTTATAAAAAACTCAAAATTCCTTACAGAATTGTTTCCATTGTCTCTTCAGAACTCAACGATAATGCATCTAAAAAATATGATTTAGAAGGTTGGTTTCCTGGTTCAAATACTTACAGAGAACTTGTATCATGCACTAACTGTACAGACTATCAGGCTCGTAAATTAAATGCCCGTTGTGGAATCCAAGGAGATTCTAATTCTTTAAAAATGTGTCACACGTTAAACAGCACAGCTGTAGCAACAGAAAGAACAATATGCTGTATTCTAGAAAATTATCAACAAGAAGACGGTAGCATATGTATCCCAGAAGTATTAATTCCATATATGAATGGAAAGACCGTTATTGGAGATTAATTAATTCTAATCTTCTCAAACTAATTTACTGGGATGTAAATCATTCAATGTTATCTCAGTTATTGGTAAAGAGCCATTAAAAAGCCAATAAACCCGGATATGGTTTAATAGGTATAGTGCTAAAGTATAAATGGATGGAATAGATGCAGCCCAGGTTATACGCTACAGCGTTGATATTCCATTCATATATTTGATTGCTTATTTGACAACGACTGTAAAACGCTGAGATAATTGGTTACATATTAAACTATTTGAAAAAAATAT